>JAEZKW010000239.1 GCA_023415375.1 Bacillota bacterium | reverse complement strand
ATCAATCAACCGGAGAGGTTATAATGAGTTCAAAGAAACAACGCGGTTTTTTATTTCGAATCCAAATCAATATTGCAACTGTCTTGGTTTGGTTACTCGGACGCTCAATCCGGTATCGGGTAATCGGCTGGGAACATCTCGATCAACATCTGGGAAAAGATGGTTTTATCATTAATGCCTGGCACGGTCAACAACTCATGGGTTTTTATTTTTTCAGGGGTTGCGGTTTCTATATTCTCTCCAGTCTCCACCGGGATGGCGAAATATCCAGTTCGATCATGCGCAAAATGGGCTGGAAAATTATCAGAGGCTCCAGTACCAGAGGAGGAGTTCATAGTCTCATCGAATTGATGAAAGTTTTGCGTAAGGGAGCTGGAACAGTGATTACGCCCGATGCCCAAGGACCGATATATCATATTGAACCGGGCAGTATTTATTTGGCGCAAAAAACGGGAGCGGTTTTGATTCCTATGGCTATGGTTTATGACCGCAAATGGGTGTCCGAAAAAAGCTGGGATAAATTTGTCGTTCCCAAACCATTTTCCAGATGCGTGGCTTATATCGATACACCAATTAAAGTAACGGCTAAATTAACCGAAGAAAATATGGAAGTAGCGAAACAACGTTTACAGGCTGCAATCCATGAAGCCAACCGTAAAGGGGAAGAGGTATTAAAACAGTGGCAAAGCGGAAAATAGCATATTTAATCTATAACACCATCGCTTGTCCAATTCTTTTACTGGCTATACCGTTTTTTATCATTCGGAACCTAGCACTCCGAAGACCGGTATTATCTTATTTTTTTAATCTCTCAAGTCCACAAAAAGCACAGTTAAAGGACAAACAAGTTGTCTGGGTCCAGGCGGTCTCGGTTGGAGAGACCTTTATTGCCGAAAGTATCATTAAAGAAATTAAAAAGTTACACCCCGAGTATCAGATTGTTTTGACCACTACCACTCCAACGGGCCAACAGATTGCCAAGGATAAAATGGGGGAGCTGGCGCTGGTTACTTATTTTCCGTTGGAAATTCCCTTTTTAATGAAGCGTTTCATCGCGAAATTGCATCCGATCTTATTTGTGATGGTAGAAAGTGAAATTTGGCCCAATGCCATTTTTTACTGTAAGAAGGCCGGTAGTAAAATTGCCATCGTCAATGGACGGATCGGGAACCGGTCTTATCAAAACTATTCAAAGGTAAAAGGGTTTATGAAAATAGTTTTTGAACAATTCGACCTTTTTGCCATGCAATCTGTAAATGATGCCAACCGGATCGGGGAACTTGGAGCACCGCTCGAACGCATTGTGGTAACGGGCAATGCCAAGTTCGATCAGGAATACCCGACATTTAGCGAGGAACAGCTGAACGCTTTTCGTCAGCAGTATCATTTTAAAAAAGGGAATTTGGTTTTTACCGCAGCCAGCACTCACCCTGGTGAAGAAGCTATCGTTATAGAAGCCTACATTAATTTGTCGCGCGCGCGCGCAAAAACTGAACCGGCTTATTTAATCGTTGCGCCGCGTCATCCGAATCGTGCCGACGAAGTGGCGGCATTATTGGAAAAAGAAGGTTTATCGTATGTCCGGCGTTCCATTAGTAAAGATGTTACCCAAACTATGAACAAAGCACAAGATTGTAGGATTTTATTATTGGATACTTTTGGAGAACTTGGTCTTGCTTACGCCGTGTCTGATGTGGTTTTAGTCGCTGGCAGTTTAGTGAGGATGAAAAATATAGCGGGACATAACGTCCTTGAAGCAGCCGTCCAGGAAAAGCCGGTTATATACGGACCTTTTATGGATAATTTTTTGGAAAGCAAACGCCTTTTAGAAGAAGTGGATGCTGGCTTTACAGTCCAGGATGCAGGTGAGCTAACAAAAACTATTTTAGAGCTTGTCAAAGATCAAGAATTATATAGACAAAGGGCAACCAGCGCTAAGAAGGCGGTACTTGCCAACCGGGGCGCTATTAAGCATACGATTGAGTTCCTTGAAGATCTTTTACGGGGTAATAGAGAATGACTCCTTCTAAGTTGCAAATTTACTTACTGCGAGTTATCAATGGTGAGGAATCGGGAATTGGGGCTGAAACCATTCGAATCCTTCTCTCAGGTCTTGAGTTCATCTATTGGTTGCTTTCTAGATTGCAGTTTCGAATAACCCGTCGTCATAAGCTACCGATTCCGGTCTTGAGTGTCGGTAATATTACTGCCGGAGGCACAGGTAAAACTCCCACGGTCATTTGGTTGGTTAGGCTTTTGAAAAATGCGGGTTTTCATCCGGCCATTTTAACCAGGGGATATGGTGGATCCTACGAAAAGGAAAGTTTAAATTTCACTCATCGTGATTTAGTCAATTTATCGGCTGACCAAACGGGTGATGAACCTTTTTTGTTGGCGAAATTGTTACCGGATACATTGATTGCAGTAGGGCGGGAACGTTACCATAGCGCGATGAAAGTTTTGGAGCAAAACCCTTTGGTGGATTTATTTATTTTGGATGATGGGTTTCAACACTGGAGTTTATACCGGGATTTGGATATCGTTTTAATTGATGCGTCGAAGCCTTTTAGCAACAGGCATCTATTGCCAAGAGGCTTTCTGCGGGAACCCATTTCGAGTTTAAAAAGAGCCGGCATTATATTGTTAACCCGAAGCGCCAGACTGGGTGAGGAAGAAAAGAGTAAGTTGATTGGGGAACTTTTGTCGATTCATCCCCGGGCTGTTATTTCAACCATCGCAGAGGATACCACGGGGTTAATTCCATTACAGGCTTTCGTGAGCGGAAACTATGAAAACTCCATCATTTCAGCGGCTGATTTTTTGAAGGGGCGCAAGGTGAGTGCAATTACCGGCATTGGCAATCCCCGGCAATTCTTGGCCTCTTTAGAAAATATGGGCGCGGAAGTTGGGTATTTTAAGGCTTATCCAGACCATTACCATTGGGAAGAGGCTGAGATAATCGACTTATTTAAAGGTTTGGCTGAAAACGGCTTCTCAGAATTGATTATTACTGCGAAAGACGGGGTCAAGCTGGAACCATGGATTGATTCCTTTAAAACTTATAGCCTCACTTGTTATATTTTAAGTTTGGATTTTACGGTTACCGATGAACAGGTGATTCAGAGAGTAAGTAACGCAGCTCAAAAGCGGGTCATTTGACGCGCGCGAGCGCGACAGAGAAAAGGTTTGCAGGATCCCTTGTGTTATTTTGGATTTGGGCTTGAAGATTGAGAGTAACAACTCTACAAGATGAAGGAGGTTTTTTAGTGGATTATAAATTACAAGACCTTTTGGGAAATGAATTATTACTCATTGCCGGGCCTTGCGTTATCGAATCCCGAGAGCATGTTAGGATGATGGCCGGAGAATTAAAAAAGATTACGGCTGAGGTGGGCGTGAAGTTTGTTTTTAAAGCTTCGTTTGATAAAGCAAACCGCACTGCCGGGGATTCATTCAGAGGACCGGGACTAAAAGATGGACTCGCGATATTAAAAGAAGTCAAGGAAGAGTTTGGTGTACCGGTATTATCGGATGTTCACGACTTAAGTCAGATAGTCGCTGCGGCGGAAGTGCTTGACATCATTCAAATCCCGGCCTTTTTATCCCGCCAAACCGATTTGGTGATGGAGGCAGCCCGGACGGGAAGGATTATTAACATCAAAAAAGGACAATTTAGCGCTCCCGAAGATATGCGGAATGCTATTGAAAAAGTCATAGCCGTCGGCAACCGTCAGGTTCTTCTCACCGAACGGGGTGTTTCCTTCGGCTATCATCAATTGGTTGTCGATATGAGGTCACTACCGATTATGCGTTCCTTTGGCGTACCGGTCATCTTTGATGGTACCCATAGCGTTCAGGAACCGGGTGGTTTAGGGAAGTCCTCCGGAGGAAACCGCCGCTTCGTTCCATATCTTTGCCGGGCAGCCGTAGCCACCGGAGTAGACGGTTTATTCCTGGAAGTTCATGACGATCCTGATCATGGAAAATCAGATGGCCCCAATATGTTGGAACTTTCTAAACTAAAAACGTTATTACAAACGTTGGTCCGAATCCATAAGGTTGTTCAAGATGAAATTTGAAAAGATGGCTTTAGGGCAAATCCGCCTGATTGCTATGGATGTTGACGGAGTTTTAACCGATGGCAGTATCATTATCGGCACAGGTGGCTTTGAGGCCAAAATGTTTAGCGCCCGAGACGGTTTAGGCCTAAATGTTCTGGTAAAATTGGGCTATCAGGTGGCTTGGGTTACCGGCCGGAGCTCCGACATTGTGACGCAGAGGGCCAAGGAGCTCCATATTCCTCATTTGATGCAGGGAATCACAAATAAGGTTGAAGCTATTGAAGAATTACTCATTAAGCTCAATTTAAATTGGGATAACGTCATGTATATCGGTGATGATCTGAATGATTGGGGACCGTTTCAAAAAGCTGCCATAACCTTTACTGTCAGCAATGGTTGCACTGAAATCAAAGAGCGGGCTGATTATATCACAAATGCTGTTGGAGGCTCCGGAGCAGTTAGAGAGATTATTGAACTATTTTTAAAACACGAACAAAGATGGGCCGAAGCCTTGGGTTTATATTCCGATAACGGTCATCAACGTCAAACGTCATCCAAAGGGGAGATCCAATAATCATGCTGGCCACTGAAAAACATACTTATCTGCAACAGGCAAGGGAAGTATTGAAAATTGAGGCCGATACAATTTTAGCCCAGATCGAAGCCTTGGGGGAAGAATTCATTCAGGCTGTGGAAATGATTTTAAATTGTACCGGTCGGGTGATTGTCACCGGAATGGGCAAATCAGGTCATATCGGGCATAAAATATCGGCCACACTTGCCAGTACCGGGACTCCATCCTTCTTTTTACATCCGGCAGAAGCTATTCATGGGGACTTAGGAATGGTAACGCCGCAGGATGTGGTGATCGCTATTTCGGCGAGCGGAGAAAATAATGAGATTTTGTCGATCTTGCCGACGCTGAAAATATTGGGAGCGTCGATCATCAGTATGACCGGCTCAAGGACTTCAGTCCTTGCAAAGAATAGCGATATCATACTGGAAATCAAAGTCGAAAAAGAAGCGTGTTCATTAGGGCTTGCGCCGACAGCTAGTACGACCGCCCATTTGGCGATTGGAGATGCACTCGCAGTAACCCTCTTGGGAGCCAGACATTTTACAGCGGAGAATTTTGCCTTGTATCATCCAGGTGGAGCATTGGGACGCAAATTATTGTTGACTGTAGAAAAATTGATGTATACAGGGGACAAGAATCCTCTGATTCATCAAGATAAGATAATGCGTGATGCGGTCATCACCATGACTGCTCATGGTAATCATGGCGCGGCGATCGTGGTGAATGATCGAGGGGTATTGGTGGGTATTGTTACAGACGGTGATTTACGGCGTATTTTGGAAAAATACGAAAATCCGTTAGCCTTAACAATTAAGGAAGTCATGACCAAAGGCCCCCGCACGATTACCAAGGATAAAATGGCTGCTGAAGCCATGCATGTGATGGAACAAAAGAATATCACTGTTTTGCCGGTCATTGATGAAGACGGATTTCCTATCGGTATTGTTCATCTCCATGATATCATCAAAGGGCTATCCGGTATGAAATAAAGGTGGACCCGTTTAATAAATCAACCGTGCTTGATAAATCAGTGTGCTTAATAAGCGTGCTTGACAAGCTCAATTTGCTTATGTTAGACTTTAGAAGAAATTTGGTAATAGTGGAGTTCCATAATTTTACATTTTTTTGAGGAGGGCAATATTTTGGATTATTTTTTAACAGAAGAACAACAAATGATTAAAGATTTAGCCCGGCGGATTGCCGATGAAAAAGTAGCTCCCAGAGCGTTGGAATTTGACGAAAGTGGGGAATTCCCCTGGGAATTACTGAAGATAATTGCCGATGCTGATCTGTTTGGAGTATATCTCCCAGAAGAATATGGCGGAATGGGTGGCGGAGTCCTTGAACAATGTTTAGTCGTTGAAGAACTCTCTCGGGCTTGCAGTGGTGTGGCTGTTAGTTATGCAGCATCCGGACTTGGTTGCATGCCGATATTAGTTCTTGGCTCTGAAGAACAAAAGAAAAAATACCTTCCCCAAATTGCTTCCGGTAAAAAGTTAGCCGCTTATGGTTTAACTGAAGCAAATGCCGGTAGTGACGTTGCCGGTATGGAAACCACTGCGGTTTTAGACGGCAATGAATATGTAATCAATGGAACCAAACAATGGATCACCAACGGCGGAGAAGCCGAAATTTATACGGTGATGGCGGTAACCAATAGAAGCAAGGGCCCACGAGGGATTAGTTGCTTTATTGTAGAAAAAGGCACACCTGGTTTTTCTTTCGGTAAGAAGGAAAACAAAATGGGTATCCGGGCTTCGGCGACCCGTGAATTAATCTTTGATAATTGCCGGGTTCCCAAGGAAAATCTGTTAGGCGGTAAAGAAGGCGTTGGCTTTGTTGCTGCAATGAGGACTTTTGACCGCACCCGTCCCGGTATCGGCGCTCAAGCTATCGGCGTTGCCCAGGGAGCACTGGATGCAGCCGTTAAGTATGCTCATGAACGGGTTCAATTCGGACAACCCATCTCATCATTCCAAGCTATCCAACATATGCTGGCCGATATGGCGATCCAAGTTGAGGCAGCTAGAGCCTTGGTTTATGCGACTGCCAAAATGATTGACGGCGGCGCCAAGAATTTTTCTAAGGAATCCTCCATGGCTAAAGTCTTCGCTTCCGATGTAGCCATGAAAGTGACTGTGGATGCTTTACAAGTCTTCGGCGGCTATGGCTATATGAAAGAATATCCGGTCGAAAAAATGGTTCGTGATGCGAAAATCACCCAAATCTATGAAGGAACCAACCAAATTCAGCGAAACATTATCGCATTAGAACTTATCAAGGAACTCGCCGGAAAGAAATAATCGTTTCAGAGGCTGTCTAAAAAGTACTTTACGATCAATAAGAAATACAATATATGGCTTCATGGATTAAACAAAGTGTTATATATTGTATTTCTTTATCGTGCGTGCGTGAACGCACGAATTTACTTTTGGGACAGCCCTTTTTAGTATGATATTTGTTATAAGACAGGAGGAGATTGTTGGTGAAGATTGTCGTTTGTGTTAAACAAGTGCCCGATACAACTGAAGTTAAGATTAATCCTGAAACGAATACCCTGATTCGTGAAGGAGTCGCTAGTATTTTAAATCCCTTCGATTTGTATGCCATTGAGGAAGCTTTGCGCATTAAAGAAAAATTAGGGGGTACCATTACAGTTGTTTCCATGGGTCCGCCTCAGGCTGCCGAGCAACTCCGGGAAACAATCGGGATGGGCGTTGATGATGCGATTCTTTTATCGGATCGGGCTTTCGCCGGTTCCGATACGTTGGCCACTTCCTACGCGCTCAGTAAAGGAATTGAAAAGATTGGTGACGTTCAATTGATCCTTTGCGGTAAACAAGCAATTGACGGTGATACTGCCCAAGTTGGCCCGGAGATTGCCGAGAAGTTAGGTATTCCTCATATTACGTATGTAAAGAAAATCAATGAAATCAGTGAGACCGAAATGACCGTCGAGCGTATGAATGAAGATGGGTTCGAACGGGTTCAGTTGCCACTACCGGCATTAATTACCGTTGTGAAAGAGATTAATGAGCCCCGGATGCCTTCGTTAAAAGGTATGATGCGGGCTAAAAAAGCAGTGATTCCTTCTTGGACTGCAGCCGATATCGGGGCTGATCCGGAGAAATCCGGTTTAAACGGCTCACCGACCTGGGTTAAAACCATTTTCGTACCGGAAATGAAATGCCAGGGCGAGATTTTCGAAGGTACTCCTGAGGAACAAGTGAAGTCCTTGGTAGATGCCATTGTTTGCCGTAAAATCGTATAAGTAGCCAAGCTCAAGCTTGTAACTAAACTCCAATTTGGCTAATCGAACGTTGATTAAAGGAGGACCATTATGGCCATCAAAGTTTTAAACGATAAATGTCGTGGTTGTAAATTATGTATATCCAGTTGCCCTTTTGGAATCATTGAAATTATTGATAATAAGGCCGTAATCAAAGACGGTTGCACGATGTGCGGAACTTGTGTCAAAACCTGTAAATTTAAAGCCATTGAGATAACCCGGGATGTCAAAATAACAATCGATAAATCCCTTTATAAGGGCGTATGGGTTTTTGCCGAACAACACAGCGGTAAACTTTCCAATGTAGCTTTTGAACTGCTCGGAGAGGGCCGCAAGTTGGCTGATGAATTGGGTGAGCCCTTGGTTGCGGTTTTACTTGGAAACAAAATTGAAACGGAAGCGAAACGATTGGTAGCATTTGGCGCAGATAAAGTATTTGTAGCTGATGCTCCTGAAATGGAACATTTCTTAGAAGATTCCTATGCGCAAGTGTTAACGGATTTGATAAGGAAGGAAAACCCTAACATCGTTTTAATCGGCGCCACGGCAATCGGCCGTTCTCTTGGACCAAAAGTAGCTGCTCGCTTAGGAACCGGTCTTACCGCCGATTGTACCGGACTCGCCGTTGATGCCGCGGAAAAGAACCTATTACAAACCCGGCCGGCTTTCGGCGGTAATTTGATGGCAACCATTCTTTGCCCCAACCATCGTCCCCAAATGGCAACCGTACGGCCTAAGGTATTTAAGCCGCTGGCGGAAGATGCAAGCAGGAACGGAAATATCACCAAAGTTGACCTTTCCAAAACCGCTTGGAACATTCGTGCCAAAGTGTTGGAAGTGGTTAATGAAGTAGGTGCCTCGGTGAATCTGGAGGAAGCCAATATCATCGTTTCCGGTGGCCGGGGACTCGGTGATCCCAAGAACTTTGAATTGGTTAAAGAGTTGGCCAACGTCCTGGGCGGCGCCGTCGGTGCTTCCCGTGCGGCTGTTGACGCCGGATGGATGCCTTATGCACATCAAGTCGGCCAAACCGGTAAAACGGTCGGCCCGAAGATATATTTCGCTTGTGGTATTCACGGTGCGATTCAGCATTTGGCCGGGATGTCGTCATCCGATATCATTATCGCCATCAACAAAAACCCCGATGCGCCGATTTTCAAAATGGCGACCTTCGGAATTGTAGGCGACGT
>JAEZKW010000232.1 GCA_023415375.1 Bacillota bacterium | reverse complement strand
GATCTTAACCCCGCAGTTACTTTTGCGAAACTTTTGAACGGTATTTATTCTATGCCGCAAGCATTGATGACGATGATAATGGAAATAGCAGGGGCGTTTGTCGGTGGAGTAATGACCTGGCTTGTTTGGGTTCCGGTACTGGGGCCATTGATCGGGGCTGTGATTGTATTTGGCATTGCCAAAGGGTACGGCCCAATTTAATCAACTGATGATTGGGGGATAAAAAATGAATAGGGTGGGAACCCATGCGGCTTCAAAATATATATTGGCGATGGACCAGGGTACTACCAGTTCCCGCACGATTATTTTCGATACAGCGGGTAAAGCGGTTGGAACATTTAACAAAGAATTCGAACAGATATATCCGAAGGCTGGTTGGGTCGAACATAATCCGATCAATATTTGGAATTCCCAGTTGGAAACAGTTCAATCGGCCATTGCCGAGCTGGGAATAAAACCGGATGATATAGCAGCGATCGGGATTACCAACCAACGGGAAACGACGATTGTTTGGGATAAGATTACCGGGGAACCGGTTTATAATGCCATTGTCTGGCAGTGCCGCCGGACGGCTCCGATTTGTGACGAGTTAAAAGCGAAGGGTTGGATCGATAAAATTCGCTCAAAAACAGGTTTGGTAGTGGATGCCTATTTTTCCGGCACTAAGATCAAATGGATTCTGGACAATGTAGCCGGCGCCCGTGAGAGGGCAAATCGGGGCGAACTCCTCTTCGGAACTGTGGATAGCTGGATAATCTGGAAACTGACCGGAGGAAGAGTCCATGTCACTGATTATTCCAATGCTTCCCGGACGATGATTTTTAACATTCACGAGCTGGAATGGGATGATGAAATTTTAACTGAACTCGATATTCCCCGGAGCATGCTGCCGGAGGTGAAACCTTCCAGTTTCGTTTATGGTTGCACCGCTGCGGAAGTTTTCGGCGCGGAAGTTCCCATAGCTGGGGTTGCCGGAGACCAGCAGGCGGCCCTCTTTGGGCAGGCCTGTTTTGAACCGGGCATGGCGAAAAACACATATGGGACCGGTTGTTTTATGTTAATGAATACCGGTGAGAAAGCGGTGCCCTCTCAAAACGGCTTGTTGACCACTATTGCCTGGGGGTTAGAGGGTAAGGTGGAATATGCTTTGGAAGGCAGTATTTTTATTGCCGGCGCTGTTGTACAATGGTTGCGGGATGAATTACACATGATTGATAACGCTCCTCAAAGTGAAGAATATGCCGTCAGGGTGGAAGATACCAACGGTGTATATCTGGTGCCGGCCTTTGTGGGCTTGGGCGCTCCGTACTGGGATATGTATGCCCGGGGCACGCTCGTGGGCTTAACCAGAGGTTCCAAACGTGAGCATATTGTGCGGGCAGCGCTGGAAGCCATCGCCTATCAAACCCGGGACGTATTGGAGGCAATGCAGAAGGATTCCGGAATTAACCTTCAGGCTTTAAAGGTTGACGGGGGAGCGGTTAAGAACAATTTTCTGATGCAATTTCAATCCGATATTCTTGGGGTGCCGGTAGACCGGCCGGTAGTGAATGAAACCACTGCCCTTGGAGCCGCCTATCTAGCCGGTTTGGCAGTGGGTTATTGGGAAAGCAAAGCTGAAATTGCTCAAAAATGGGATGTCGACCGCAACTTCCAGCCTCAAATGGATGTTCAAAAGCAAATGGATCTATATCAGGGCTGGAAAAAAGCGGTCGAACGGGCCCGGAATTGGGAGGAATAGCGCCTAATTTTCATCCGAAAACCGGATGAACACAACGACATATTCAATTTGGAGATGCGGAGAACCATATCAATCATGGGCTGTCCCAAAAGGAATCGTATCAAAAAAGTATACAATCCCATTTTAGCCGGTTTGTATATCTTATTGATCTTTAGTACTTTTCAGACAACTCCTTTGATATGGTTCTCTGTTTAAAAAGGGGGGGCTGCATTTGTACGACTTAATAATCATTGGCGGTGGAATCATTGGCTGTAGTGTGGCCCGTGAGATATCCCGCTATCATTTAAAAATATTGCTTTTAGAAAAAGAATCCGACTTGGCCTCCGGAACATCGAAAAGTAATAGTGCCATTATTCATGCAGGTTACGATCCTGAGCCGGGCACTTTGAAAGCCAAATTAAACGTTGAGGGCAATTTGATGTACACCCAAATCAGCAAGGAGCTGGATGTACCTTTTCAGCGCATCGGTTCACTGGTGGTCGCTTTCGATCAGAAAGAGGTACCAATCCTGGAATCCCTTTACCAGAGGGGAATAGCCAATGGCGTTGCCAAAATGGAAATAATCCATCAAAATAAACTTCGGACCATGGAGCCTTATATTTCTCAAGGGGCTTTGGCGGCATTATATACAGAAAGTGCCGGCATCATATGCCCGTTTACTTTAACCATTGCCACTGCCGAAAACGCAGCCGAGAATGGAGTAGAATTCCGTTTTGATACCGAAGTTACCGGGATTAAGATCCGCCGCGCCAATCATTTTATGATTCAAACCACTCGGGGCCAATTTGAAGCGAAATATGTAGTGAACGCTGCCGGGGTGTTCGGGGAGGAAATTCATCGGATGATTGGTGAAGAATCGTTTTCAATTAAACCCCGTAAGGGTGAATACTTTATTCTGGATAAAGAACAAGGTCATCTGGCAAGCAAAGTCCTTTTTCCAGTTCCGACCAAAATGGGGAAAGGAATCCTGGTTTCCCCTACGGTGGATGGGAATTTGTTAATCGGACCTACGGCAACGGATGTTCATGATAAGGAAGATACCTCCACGACGGCCGTGGGATTGCAACAAGTGATCGATGGCGCCAGGAGATTGGTCCCCGGCATTCAGGTAGCCAAGATTATAACTTCTTTTGCCGGACTCAGAGCGGTGCCCGACACCAACGATTTTTTGATCTGCCCCTCAGATAAGGTAAAAGGATTTGTAAATGTAGCCGGAATTGAGTCGCCGGGACTTACTGCCGCTCCTGCAATCGCTAAAATGGTATCGAAAATTATGGCAACTCAAGGCTTAACACTTCAAGCAAAGAAGAAGTTTAACCCCCAGCGGCGACCTGTGATTCGGTTTAGAGAATTAACTGCAGCCGAGCAACGGGATTTAATTCAAAAAAATCCTGACTACGGCAGGGTTATCTGCCGCTGTGAAACGATTACCGAAGGGGAGATTATAGATGCGATTCATCGGCCGTTGGGAGCGCGTAATCTGGACGCCTTAAAACGCAGGGTAAGGACCGGGGCTGGAAGATGCCAAGGAGGATTTTGTACTCCACGAGTGGCGGAGATTTTGGCGCGTGAACTAAAAATACCTATGAATCAAGTGACAAAATGCGGCCGTGGTTCTTTGATACTTGATGGCAAGACCAAGGCCGAAAAGGGTTAAAAGGGGGATTTAAGGTGGACTATGAAATCGTCATTATTGGTTCGGGACCGGCTGGATTAGCCGCCGCCATCGCTGCATATGAACAAGGTGTCCAAAGCATTTTATTGATTGAACGAGACCGGGAACTAGGAGGCATTCTCCAGCAATGTATTCATAATGGTTTTGGCTTATTCTATTTTAAAGAAGAACTTAGCGGGCCTGAATATGCATTACGGTTTATCCATAAAATTAAAGAATACGGAATTGCCTATAAGCTAAATACGATGGTCATTGACATTACTCCGGAAAAAGAGATTATCGCCGTTAATAAAGAGGATGGACTGCTGACCATAAGGGCAAAAGCCATTGTGCTATGTATGGGTTGCCGGGAAAGAAACCGGGGCGCGATTCATATTCCGGGTACCCGTCCGGCCGGAATCTACACGGCTGGGACGGCCCAGCGTTTTGTGAATATGGAAGGGTATATGCCGGGTAAGGAAATTATCATATTAGGCTCGGGAGATATTGGTCTGATTATGGCCAGACGTCTGACTCTCGAAGGAGCCTCGGTCAAGGCGGTCATTGAAATACTGCCTTATTCCAGCGGCTTGACCCGGAATATCGTTCAATGTTTGCAGGATTATGACATTCCCTTGTATCTTAATCATACGGTGACCCAAATTCATGGCCGGGATCGAATTGAAGGAGTCCGCTTCGCCAAAGTGGATGATAACCGCACACCGATCATAGAGACTGAGCAGGAAATTTTTTGTGATACTCTTCTCTTATCCGTCGGACTGATTCCTGAGAATGAACTATCCAAAAAGGCTCAAGTAGAAATTGATCCGGTGACCGGCGGCCCAGTGGTTAATGAAAGCATGGAATCCTCGGTGAAGGGCATATTTGCTAGTGGAAATGTGGTGCATGTTCACGATTTAGTTGATAATGTTACGAAGGAGAGTCAGTTAGCGGGGAAAAATGCCGCATTATTCGTCTTAGAACAGATGAAGCCAACTTCCCGGAGCATCAAGTTAATCAATGGCCGGGGGATTACCTATGTGGTCCCCCAGCTCATACATATTGAAAATATGAATGAGCAGCTCACTTTATATCTCAGGGTAAAGAATATTTATAAAAACGCCAGACTCAATGTGTTAACAGCGGACCGGATTTTACAATCCACTAAAAAACTGATTATGGTGCCGGGAGAAACACAGATGATTACCCTAAGAAAGGAAGAGCTGCTGGTGAAAATCGAATCGGGTTCTTTAACCATTGAAGTGGCCGAAGAAGGAGAGCAAAAATGAATCAGGAGTTGATTTGTACCGGTTGTCCCGTGGGTTGCCGCCTGGTTGCGGTCGTGGCGGGAGATATGGCGGGGGAGCGCGAAGTTTTAGAGGTGATAGGCAATTCATGCCCTAAAGGAGCTGATTATGCGCGCAATGAATGTACAAATCCAGTCCGTATGTTGACCACAACTGTAGTGATCAAAGGGGCGATGTATCCGCTACTTTCTGTCCGGACTACCAAACCTGTTCCCAAAGCCATGATCAAAAATTGTATGAATTATTTGCGAGCGGTTAAAGTAAATGCCCCGATCAAAGCCGGTCAAGTTATCGTGAAAAATATTCTTGGTACAGAGGTCGATATCATCGCCACCAAGGATCTGGAAAGGGTATGAATTAAAAAATAAAGAAGGCTTCATTCACAAGGAATTTGGCGCCTTTTCGAGAATTGACTAGACAATGATTTTGTAAATAAGGAGCAAGAATTATGAAGAAGCCAGTTATTTTCCTTTCAACCTGGGAATTTTCCGGGGATATGCACGGCGCGGTTTTGCTCGCCGAACTTAAGAAATTGTTCCCTCAGGCGCTTTTTTATGGAATTGGAGGAACCAAAATGGCAGAGGAGGGGATGGAAATCCTCTTTGATCCCACTAAACATAGTACTGTTGGCATTACTGAGGCCCTAAAAAATGTGGGGAAAGTGCCCCGTTTGATAAAAATTATTAAAGAACAGTGGAATCAGCGACGCCCCGATGTGGTTATTTGGCTTGATTCCGGTGGGTTTAATTTAAAAGTCGCCAAAGA
>JAEZKW010000168.1 GCA_023415375.1 Bacillota bacterium | reverse complement strand
TCGATGAATGGACAAACCCATAAAAGTATTTATAAATATCTGGTTTCAGGCGACTCCATATCCCGGGGAGTAATCTATGATGACGTGAAGCAAAAATATGTAGTTTTGGCCGATAACTATGTGGCATTACTTCAAAAAAGGCTTAATGGGGTTGTTTCTAATACCGCAAAATTTGGTAATACTTTGATTAAGGGAATTACCAGACTGAAAAACGACATTATCAAAGACAAACCTGATATTGTATTGATTGAGTATGGCGGCAATGATTGTGATTATGATTGGGAGCGAATCGCCAGTTTTCCCGAAGGGATTCATGAACCCAAGACCGATTTTGGCCAGTTCGAAAAAGAATTAACCGCTACAGTGGAATTCTTAAAAAATAATAAGGTCATTCCCGTTCTGATGACCCTGCCGCCGCTGAATGCTGATAGATATCTAAAATGGGTCAGTAAAAATAACCCTCTGGCGGAAATAAATATTTTGAAGTGGCTCGGGAGTGTTACCAAAATCTATTGGTGGCAGGAGCGTTATAGTTCTACGATTATTCGAGTGGCTGAGGCGACTAAAACCCGTTGGATTGATATTCGGGGAGCATTTCTTCAATATCCCGATTTTAATAAGTTCTTATGTACGGATGGTATTCATCCAAATCGGGAAGGACACCGGATTATAGCGGACAAAGTATTGGAGTTTATAGCAACGGAGTATACATATTTATTAAAAGAGAATAATGGACTGGCGGTGGAGTGCTGAAATTACCCGGCGTAATCTTCGCTGATCCGTAATAGTATAGATATAACAATTGTTATAATTCCAAGCGTCAGAAATGTCATTTTTAATGAAATATCCGTTAACAATCCAACCACGGGATAGAGAAGCGCTGTAGCAACACGTTCGATCATGGATACGCCCGATAAAACCGTTGCTCTGTTTGAACTCCCAATTTGATCATTCATTAGCGCATTAAGCATCGGGGCTCGAAACATTTTCAGATTTGTGACACCGAAAATGGCAATCATAGCCATTATTAAACCAGGAATCAAGGATACGCTTATATATAAAATTCCAGGTATGATTGAAGAGAAAAATAGGGTATTTCTGATCCCCATACGGCGCTTTACAACAGGGGTAAACAATAAAAGCAGGATGGCAGTTAAATTAAACCCTGAGGCGATAAAACCTTGCCAGATAACAGGAAATTTATTTTCAAGTAATAATGATTGATAAAACCAGAACATAAAAAAGGTTAGCGATGAAATAAGTGCAAAATTTAAACCAAATACCCTTAACCTACGATGACGGAAAATATACAGAAAGCCTTCCACTCCTTGTTTGATTGCGTTTTCGCCGCTTTTTTCATACCTTCCCTCTTTTACAAATAAAACGATGAGACCGGAGATGCCAATGGCAATTGCCGTTGCAACGAAAACGAGACCCAAGGCGGTTTTATAGGCAACCAGATTACTGCCGACAAACAGCGAACCCACTGGAAATGCCAGAAACATACCGATGGTGCCGTAAGCGTCATAACGGGCCATTACTGTGGTAGCCCTATTTTCTTCATGACCCTCTTTGAGAATTTCATAGATGATGGCGCGGTCGGCGCCGCTTAAAAGAGTCATTCCGAAAGCGCAGATAATCTCGGCAATGATTAGAATAGAGTAAGAAGTAAGAATACCAAACAGTAAAAAACCGACTCCAAAGAAACAGGCGCCAAAAAATAAGGAGATCTTTCTACCTAATCTGTCGGCAACAACGCCGGTGGGTATTTCAAAGATGAACATTCCGATTGAAAATATTGTTTCCAGTAAAAACATCCGGGTATAATTAAGTCCGGCCCGGTAAAGGTAGAAAGGTAAGGCCACTGCGCCGAAGAATTGCAAACTTTTGAAGAAGTTAAACCCATATAATAAGACGATATTTTTGTTTTGTTTCATAAATATTTCTTGTTTCCTCTTTACTTATTCCAATTTTGAATCTCAATGAAATTGCCCTCCGGATCGGCTGCATACACAGCGGTCAATAATCCCAACGATTCATATTGCTTTTTGATGACGGCGCCAAGTTGACTTCCGCCGTGAGCGATTAATGAATCCAGAACCATTTCCACATCATCGACATGGAAGGCCAGATGTCCCAATCCTTGCCGGTTGATAGCCGGCTCATCATTTGTAAGCCGTTCCGGTTGATATTCAAATATCTCCAAAGTAGGCCCCCCGTCTTCGTAGCCAGGTAACCCAAGATGCATTCCCCTGATTCTGACTTGATCAATGGCTGTCATTTCATCAATCCATTGACCGGATAAATCTCTTTCAGGATAGAGCGGTTTGCAACCAAAGACTTGAATATAAAATTCACAGAGTTTGCGCCAATCTTTGGCGATAATGTTGGTATGAACGTAACGGATGGACATTTTAATTTCCTTTCTATTTTTTTATTTCTGAAAATAGTCTTTATTGCCTGAAAGCCTTCGCTTAACCAATATGGGTCACTATTCATATCGAATCTAATTTAAGCGTAATTCGCGAAAAAAACGGCTTACCCTTCAACCTTTTTGAGCCTCGATCGATCTATCTTATCTCTGGGAAGACTTCGCTTAACCTCGTATTGCAAAAATCACTTTGCTTCAATCTCGGTTCCGACTTTCTTTAATACTAATTATCATAGTATCATAAATTAAATTTCAAATATAACACATACATTACATATTGACTTGAATAGCGAAAGGCAAAATGTTATCATAAAAATTACATCTACTTTCTGCTATTTTTCGACAAAAATCATTGATAGAAGGAAAAATGGCCGGAGATATAACTTGCGGGAAAGGAGTTGAGTAATGATGAAGACGAAGATTCTCATTGGTGAAATGGCCCGCTTTCATGGGATCTCCAATCAAGCATTGCGATACTACGATAGAATCGACTTGTTTAAACCGTTATTTTTTGATAAAGAAAACGGGTATCGTTATTATGGCATTGAGCAATTTGCGCATTTAGAATCGATCTTGTTTTTAAAAAGCATGGGGATGTCGCTCAGAGAGATCAAAGACTATTTTAAAAACCGTGATTTGACTTCTATGACGAACTTGCTCGAACAGAAAGAAAGTTTCATTGAGAGTGAAATTGCCAGGTTAAACAATAAGAAAAAGAAAATTGTTTCGATTTTGGAAATGGTCAGTAATTATGTCCATAAAGACATCTTCGGCAAATGCCGGATTCAGAAACTGCCCGACCGGGAGATGATCTGTTTTGATTTTGGATCCGGTGATGCCTTTTTTGAACACGAATACGGTATCAAAAAGCTGGGTATGGAAATTCAAAATATTGAGGAGTTATTTTCTAACCCGTTTGGTTCCATCGTTCTACGCGAGGAAATCGAAAAAGGTCATTATACAAATTTCAAGGGTATTGCGCTGGTGTTTGAGAAAGGAACGGTGCAAAGTAATTCAGCCGTACCCCTCCCGGGTGGAGCTTATGCAACGATCACTTATACGGGTACCTATAAAGATGTTACTGCCTATTTTGATAAATTGATCAAGTGGATCGAAAAGCAGCATTATAAAATTGCCGGTGACGGTTTGGTGCTGATTATTACCGATAAGGCTTATTCGGATTATGAATATGAGTATATCAGCGAAATTCAGGTTCTAGTTAAAAAAGATTATTAAAAAAATGAAAACAGCTTGACCTTATAGTTACTATAAGGTTTAGAATTACAGTAAGATATATGTTAGCTATTGGCCATCTTTTAAGACAATTATAACAATAACATTACAATGACAAGAAAACATTTTGAGGTGATGTACAGATGGTGATGATTGAAGCGTTTGTCAGGCCCGAAAAAGCGGAAGTGATTCTTGAAAACCTGGCAAAATTGGGATTTGCCGCAGCTACCCGAGTTAACGTTTTGGGCAGGGGAAAACAGAAGGGACTTAAGGTGCAATCGGTTTATTACGACGAATTACCTAAAGAGTTAATTATGATCGTCGTGGAGGAACAGGATGAACAAAAGGTAACCGAGAGCATTATCAAAAGCGCCCGGACGGGCAAAGAAGGCGCTTTCGGCGATGGCAAGATTTTTGTAACTCCGATTCAAAAAGCCTATACGATCAGTACGGCTGAAGAAAAATTATAAGATGAGGGAAGCCCATGAAAAAGGCGATAATGATTATTCGACCCAATATGTATACCAAGACGAAGGAAGCTTTGGAAAAAGCGGGATTTAACGGGTTCAGCGCCGTTAATGTCCATGGTCGGGGCAAAACGGCGGTGAAATTTGCGGTTGTAAACGGCAACGAAACAAAGGGGCAACTTGATTATCACCGGTTTATGGCCAAAAAAATGGTGATTGTGGTTATCAATGATGAAGATGAAACCCGATTGGTGCAAACGGTTATTGAAGCGAATCAGTCCGGCAATTCGGGCGACGGTAAAATTTTTATTCAGCCTGTCAAAGAAAGCATTCGCATCCGTACCACAGAGTCCGGAGTCGAATCGCTGGTATAAATCAATACATATTAAGGAGGTTGCAATCATGTTGAAACGTTTTGGGTTATTTGTTCTGGTGCTGGTAATCGCATTAGGAGTGGCCGGGTGTGGCAAAAAGAATAAAATTTCTATTGGAACATCACCCTATCCGGCTTGGTATGTTTGGTATATTGCTGAAGAAGAAGGGTTATTTAAAAAAGCCGGTTTGGATGTGGAGCTAAAATATTTTCCCGTTTACAGCGACAGTCTGCAGGCCTTTAACAGCGGCAAGATCGATATGTTAAATATCGCCACCTGTGATACCATCGCTCCGTACAATAATGGAGTAGATTTTAAAATTATCCTGATCAATGATAACTCCAACGGCGCTGATGGCCTGGTGGCAAAAGAAAAATATAAAACGATCGCCGATTTGAAAGGGCAAAAGATAGTGACCGAGTATGGGACAATCGAACATTTCTTTTTGCTCAAGGCGTTGGAACATGCCGGAATGTCCGCCAATGATATTCAATATACCAATATGACGGTCAATGACAGCGGTACGGCAATGGTTTCCGGGACGGTCGAAGCGGCTTGCGTATGGGAACCCTCCCTGACTCTGGCGCTAAATCACGGCAAAAACCATTTGCTATACAGTTCTGCCGAGACTCCGGGTTTGATTCCCGATTTGGTGGTGGCAAGCGGCAAATTAATGAAAAATAACCGGGCGGAAGTCCTCAAATTGATGCAAATATGGTTTGACTGTCTGGAATTCTACAACCAAAACCCAGATAAGGCGGTGACGGATATTGCCAAGCATGCGGAAGTATCGGTAGCGGAAGCCAAAAATATGATGGCCGGTTCCAAGTTGTTTTCGATTCAGGACAATTTGACGGCTATGTTGAAAAAACAAGCCAATTATACTTATTTACCTTACACCATCACCGAGACTTCCAAGTTCTTGAAGAGTGTCCAAATGGTTGACCAAGTGCCCGAACATCCGGAAGCAATGTTAGATACTTCTTTCATCAAAGAGTTGAGTCAGCAACGTAAAAACTTTGCTGCTCCGGACACAAAAGCATTGGCTAAGTAACGATTGAAAATAGGTGCTGCTATGAAGAATTTATTCGGAATCCGTAAATCAATTCATCCCTTACTCTATTATATTCTGGCAGTTTCCGTATTTGGCTTGGTATTGCTGCTGTGGACGATTTTGAGTGAAGGCGGGTATGTGGACAAAATATTTTTACCGACGCCCCGCTCGGTGCTGATGTATCTGGTGAAAGCATTTGTCACGGGCAGTATCTGGCCGGATATCGGGATTAGTTTTTACCGTATTTTTATGGGATTTATTATCGCGGTAATTATCGGCCTTCCGCTGGGGATCTTGGTGGGAACATTTAAGGTTACCGAAGGAATTGTCCAACCCTTTACCGAGTTCTTGCGCTATATGCCGGTTCCGGCGTTTGTTCCGCTGATCATGGTCTGGTTCGGGATTGAAGAGAGCGCCAAAATGATGATTATCTTGTTGGGTACTTTGTTTCAGTTGATACCGATGGTGGCCGACCATGTCCGGGCGGTTCCCGAAGATTTGCTCAGCGCCGTTTACACCCTGGGGGCTAACCGCCGGACAGTGGTTATGAAGGTGATTATTCCGGCCATTGCGCCGCGCATCATGGATACCCTGCGGATTATGATGGGCTGGGCTTGGACTTATTTGACAGTGGCGGAATTGGTGGCCGCCAATAGCGGTTTAGGTTATAACATCTTGAAAGCGCAACGTTTTTTAAAGACCGATGTAATCTTCGGCGGGATTTTAATCATCGGGTTGCTGGGGTTAATTACGGACAGGCTGTTTACGGCGCTCAACCGGAAACTTTTTCCCTGGGTGGAAGGTGGTTATTAATGTTTACTTCGAAAAAACCAATTGCCATCTCCAATAATCAAAAACTGGAGGCGCGCGTCGCCAATAGTAAGATCTATGCCGAGGGCATCACCAAGGTCTACCGCAGCAAGAAAGGTGAGACGGTAGCCATTCAAGAGGCGAATCTGGAAATCCTCGAAAATGAATTCATTAGTATTGTAGGACCATCAGGCTGCGGTAAATCGACTCTACTACGGATCTTGGCCGGGCTGGACGAATTTACCGCCGGAACAATGATTCTTAACGATCGGCCTATCAATGGCCCCGGCGCAGACCGCGGAATGGTCTTTCAGTCTTATACGTTGTTTCCGTGGTTAACGGTGGAAGAAAATATCCGGTTCGGTTTGGACATAAAAAAAATGCCCCGCAATCAAGCCCAGGAAATAGTGGACCGTTACCTGGAAGTCATTAAGTTGACCGCTTTTCGCAAAAGTTATCCGAAAGAGCTTTCCGGGGGGATGAAACAGAGGGTGGCTATTGCCAGAGCTCTGGCCAACAGTCCGGAAGTGTTATTGATGGACGAACCCTTCGGCGCCTTGGATTCCCAGACGAAAACGGAGATGCAGGTGTTAATGCGGGAAATTTGGAAGATTGAAAGGCCGACAGTGATCTTTATCACCCATGATATTGAAGAAGCGGTCTTCTTATCAACCCGGATTTATGTGATGAGCGGCCGACCGAGTGTAATCAAAGCCAATATACCGATTCTTTTACCTTATGAAAGAAAACTTGAATTAAAAGATACCCCGGAATTTATTCATTTACGCCGGAGGATTACGGGTATGTTGCATGAAGAAGCTTAATAATCATTGGCCTAAAGACAGTACTTTCTGAAAAATAAAATTAAATAGAAAGAATCTTTAGTTTACTAGGGTTCCGCTGACGCGCGTGCGCGAAGCCAGGTCAGGTCCGAGGGTAAACCGTTCTGCAAAGAGCGACACGGAAGGCTAAAATCCTGGGAGATGTCAAAAGTTTAAACACTTTTCGATTTCTCCTTTTTTTTAACTTTAAATAAGGGGTGAACAGAATGAATGCATTGTGGGAAAAAGTGCTGATTCCCGGCGAAAAATGGTCCGGACCGATTGGCAGGGGGAAGCTTATCCGATTTACCGCGCTTGAGGAAGGCGCCAATGTAGCGCTACTGCTTTACAATTTGAAAGATTTAACGGAGCGCTACAATATGCCGGATACCTTAAAAGCGCAGCATACTTCGAAACTTACCAAAGGCAATGTCTTAATGAGTGATAATGGGAGAGTGTTAGCCAGTATTGTTGAGGATGATCTGGGATGGCACGATACCATTTCCGGAGTTACCACCAGAGAACAGACTGATGCCCGTTACGGCAAGACCAGCTATCAGGAACTACGGAACGACTGGTTAAGAAGCGGGTATGAAAATTTAACGGTCGAGTTGGTCCGCAATGGTTTAAGCCGCCGGGATTTGGTTCCGGGTGTCAATTTGTTTTCGAAAGTCCAGTGTGATACGGCCGGTGAAATGCATTATACCGTTGATCACTGCCGCAAAGACGCTACAGTTACGCTGCGTACCGAGATGGATCTACTGATGCTCTTATCCAATACTCCCAATCCTTTAGATCTGCAGAGAAGCTATCCGTCGGTGCCGGTTAAAGTGGAAATATTCCGCAGTGAGCCTGTCACTGAAAATGATTATTGTTATAACTTCAGGCCTGAAAATCAACGGGCGTTCATCAATACCTGGAACTATTATCGGTTACTCGATTAAGAAACATTGCTCCCCTTTTTTCGGAAGCGACCGGGGTCAGGGGGATAAAGGCAAAACGGTTCTATCGAAACGGCGCTAAAGAATGTTTATGAGGAGGGTTTCCTATGGCTGTTTTTAATCGTGTTGAAAGCGAACGCAAAATTGCGGACGCATTGTATGATCAAGTGCTTCCGGCCGGAGATGGCTGGATGCACCGGATCGAAAAGGGTCAAGTATTGCGTATTGTCGATCTTGAAGGCAATCAGGCTGCGGATACAACTTTTTATGACGCGGCCGACCATGATGATCATTATAGCGCGGTGGCGACCATCATCGGACAACAAAATATTTATCTGACCACCGGCAGCGTGTTGCGGGCCGAATCGGGAAAAGCGCTGTTAACCATTGTGGCCGATACCTGCGGCCGCCACGATACCCTGGGAGGGGCTTGTTCGTCCCAAAGTAATACTGTCCGCTACTCCCTTGACAAAGGGTATATGCATAATTGCCGCGATTCGTTTATGCTGGCGGTTGCCGGTTACGAGGCGGGCTATGGTAAACGGGACTTGGCCCCGAATATCAACTTTTTTATGAACGTTCCGGTTACATCCGAAGGGGGACTGGAATTCGCCGATGGAGTGTCCGCTCCCGGCTGTTATGTGGAGTTAAAAGCGGAATGCGCAGTCGATGTGTTAATTAGTAATTGTCCGCAACTTAATAATCCCTGCAATGCCTATAATCCGACTTCGGTGCGGTTAGTGATCTGGGACAAATAGAAAGGAAGTGCGACTCATGTTTGATAAGGTTTTGATCGCCAATCGGGGTGCGATTGCGGTGCGCATTGAGCGGACTTTAAAAAGAATGGGAATCAAATCCGTAGCGGTCTATACCAAAGCGGATCAGGACAGCTTACATGTTGATGCAGCGGATGAGGCGGTACTGATCGGCGAAGGGAGCGCTAAAGATAGTTATCTCAATGGGGAACTGATCTTAAAGACCGCCTTGGAAACCGGCGCGCAGGCGATTCATCCGGGATACGGCTTTTTAAGTGAAAATGCGGACTTTGCCCGTGAATGCGCCGCGCACGGTATTACTTTTATCGGTCCGACCCCGAAGCAAATGGAGGCTTTCGGCCTGAAACACCGGGCCCGTGAAATCGCTGAGGCAGCTCATGTCCCGATGCTGACCGGGACCGGGCTGATCAATGATTTGGCCCAGGCGCTGACTGAGGCGGAGAAGATCGGCTATCCGGTAATGTTAAAGAGTACTGCCGGCGGCGGAGGCATCGGGATGCGGATTTGCAAAACTGAAGCCGAGTTGGCGGCGGCTTTCGAAGCAGTGCGTCATTTGGCCAAAAGCAATTTTAAAGACAGTGGACTATTTTTGGAGAAATATATTATCAAAGCGCGCCATATCGAGGTGCAGATTTTTGGAAACGTTTTTGGCGAGATTGTCGCTTTGGGCGAACGTGATTGCTCCGTACAGAGAAGGAATCAAAAAATTATCGAAGAAAGTCCGGCGCCAAACCTCCCTCAAACAGTCCGCGAGCAGATGCACCAGGCGGCAGTCCGCTTACTTGGCGAGGTCGGCTATCGTAGTGCCGGTACGGTGGAGTTCCTGTATGATCCTGAAAGTCAAAAATTCTATTTTTTGGAGGTCAATACCCGACTCCAAGTGGAGCATGGGGTTACCGAAGAAGTTTATGGTGTAGATTTGGTCGATTGGATGGTTCGGGAAGCTGCCGGAAACTTGCGTGAACTCCGGGAAAAGCTGAGTCCGCCGAGTGGCCACAGCATCCAGGCGCGGATTTATGCAGAAGACTGTTCGAATAATTTTGCGCCGAGCGCCGGCAGGATCGACAAGGTGCTCTTTCCCGCGGACATTCGTGTGGAAAGCTGGATCCGGGATAATTTAAACGTCACCACCCTGTATGACCCCATGCTGGCTAAGGTGATCGTGCATGGGAAAACCCGGGCGGCGGCGGTTGCCAAATTAACGGCAGCCCTTCGAAACACGAGAATTTACGGGATTACCACCAATATTCAATACATGGAATGCCTGTTGGAAAGTAAGCCGTATCAAGAGGCTGATTTGGCCACCCAGATGTTAAGCGGATTTAATCCAAGCTATCCCGCTTTGGAGGTTTTGGACGGAGGAATTCAAACTACGATTCAAGATTATCCGGGGCGGATCGGCCATTGGGATGTGGGGGTGCCGCCTTGTGGCCCGATGGATGCTTTCGCTTTTCGTCTTGGAAATATCTTGTTGGGTAATCCGGAGGGAGCACCCGGATTGGAGCTGACTTTAAAAGGCGGCAGTTACCGCTTTAGAGGGGATGCCTGGTTTTGTTTGACAGGGGCCGATCTGGCCGCCAGTTTGGATGGAGAGCCGGTGCCCCGTTATCAAGCGGTGGAGGCCAGGGCTGATCAGGTTTTGAGATTCCAAGGGGCTGCTCAGGGTATGCGGGCTTACTTGCTCATCGGAGGTGGCTTTGACCTGCCGCAAGTCTTAAAGAGCGCGGCGACGTTTACCCTGGGGGGGTTCGGCGGATTTGGCGGCAGGGCGCTGCGGAGCGGCGATCTGCTCCGCTTTAAACAGCAACACCGGCCGGTGATGACCGATCCATTGCCGGAAGCGTATCAACCCAAATTGACCCATGACTGGGAAATCGGGGTCATACCGGGTCCCCATTGTATTAAGGAGTTTTTACAGGAAGGCTACTTGGCGCAATTAGCGGCTGCTGTTTGGGAAGTGCATTTTAATAGTTCCCGGACCGGCGTGCGCCTGATTGGGCCTGCTCCGAAATGGAGCCGTGAAGATGGCGGGGAAGCCGGGCTGCATCCCTCCAATCTGCATGATAACGCTTATGCCGTTGGCGCGCTGGATATGACCGGCGATATGCCGATTCTCCTAGGGCCGGACGGGCCGAGCTTAGGAGGGTTTGTCTGTCCGGTATGTACGGCAACGGCGGAGCTATGGAAGATCGGCCAGTTGAAACCGGGTGATAAAATAACATTTAAGTTACTCACTTTAGAACAGGCGGAACAGCTGCGAAACGAGCAAGAAGAATTTTTAGGGCAAATCGCATCCGGGGCGCGCAGTGGGCTCGAAGTTGCCGAATTGCCGGAAGCACCGGTGAAGCTGCATGAAGACTATCCTGTGTTATATGATAACGCCGCCGACCATCCGGTCTCTATCCGCGTTTTGTGTGCCGGAGATGAAAATTTACTGGTGGAATACGGCCCTATGGAGCTGGACTTAAGGTTAAGATTCCGGGCCCACGCTTTGATGGAAGCAATCAAAGAAAGCGGCCGGATTCCTTATCTGGATTTAACTCCGGGGATTCGTTCGTTACAGATCCATATCGACCGCACTAAAATTACTGTGAAAGCCGCTTGCCAAACGGTAATCGCGATTGAAAACCAATTGCCGCCGTTGGAATCGGTTCGTATTCCTTCGCGGATTGTCCATCTGCCTTTATCGTGGGATGATCCGGCCACACGGCTCGCGATTGAACGGTATCATCAAAACGTGCGCAAAGATGCGCCGTGGTGCCCGAGTAACTTGGAGTTTATCCGCCGCATCAATGGGCTGAACAGTATTGACGAAGTGTACCGGATTGTGTTTGATGCCACATATTTGGTTTTAGGCTTGGGCGATGTCTATCTGGGCGCTCCGGTGGCGACCCCGCTTGATCCCCGTCATCGTCTGGTTACTACCAAATATAATCCCGCCCGGACTTGGACTCCGGAAAATGCCGTGGGGATCGGCGGAGCCTATCTCTGCGTCTACGGTATGGAAGGACCGGGGGGTTATCAATTTGTCGGCCGTACGGTCCAGATGTGGAATAAATACCGACCGAATCATAGCTTTAAGGATGGCCGGCCATGGCTATTGAATTTTTTTGACCAGCTCAGATTTTACCCGGTTACTGCGGACGAACTTTTGCAGTTTCGTGAGGATTTCACCAGAGGCCGCTTTGAAGTAAAGATCGAAGAGACCACCTTTGATCTGGGAGAATATTTACATTATCTTGATACAATCAAGGAAAGTGCTGCAGCCTCTAAGGCTAAGCAGCAAGCGGCTTTCCGGGCCGAACGGGAACGTTGGAAAGAACTCGGATTGGCTGAATTTGTCTCGGAAACCGAGATAGACGAATCACGGGAGAATGGTGATTTACCGGAAGGGGCTGTAGGAGTCAGCACCCAAATTCCGGGTAGTGTCTGGAAGGTATTGGTGGAACCGGGGCAAACAGTCAAGCGAGGGGAGACTTTAGTGATTATTGAGAGTATGAAAATGGAGTTTGCCCAAGCGGCTCCCTGTGATGGACAAGCCGCGGCGATTATGGTCAAACCGGGGGATATTGTCCATACAGGGCAGATTCTTTTGGGCATAACAAGCCAAGAAGGGAGTGTAGATTAATGGTGGCAATTCCTCGTTTTTTAACTGGCGCTTGGTTGCGCGGGCAATATTTGAGACAAGCTTTATCCCCGTCCCAGGTTGTAGAGGAAATTATTAAAAGGTCTCAAGCAGATGAGCGGTTTAATATTTGGATTACACCGCCGCAGGAGGCACTGATCGCGCCCTATCTGGAAAGATTGTCTACTTTGGATATCGCCGAGACTCCTTTATGGGGAATCCCCTTTGCCGTTAAGGACAATATTGATCTGGCAGGGACTCCTACTACGGCAGGTTGCCCCGATTATGCCTATCAACCGGCCGACAGTGCCGTAGTGGTGCAAAAATTAATTGCGGCCGGGGCGATTCCAATTGGCAAAACCAATATGGATCAATTTGCCACCGGCTTGGTGGGCACGCGGAGCCCTTATGGGGAGACCCATAACGCGCTCTCTGAAGAATTGATCAGCGGCGGTTCCAGTTCAGGGTCGGCCGTCGCTGTGGCCCGGGGACAAGTTGCTTTTGCTTTGGGAACGGATACCGCCGGTTCGGGAAGGGTTCCGGCGGCGCTCAATAATATTTATGGCCTCAAACCGAGCTGTGGAGCATGGTCAATCCAAGGTATCGTTCCGGCGTGTCTCAGTCTTGATTGTATTAGTGTTTTTGCCAATTCCTTAGCCGATTGTTTCCTGGTTGATCAGGTGGCCCGGGGTTATGAAGCCACCGATTCCTGGTCCAAAACGATTCCAATTTCCGGATTGCGGATGCCGCGAACGGTCTATTTACCGGAGCAGGAGTTAGAATTTTTCGGACCGTATGCGGCCCAGTACGCCGCAGCTTGGGAGGGGGCGAAGGATAAACTCCTGAATCTGGGGGTGCCGGTCCGGCGTTTAAATTATGATTTGTTCGCCAAAGCCGCCGATATTTTGTATGAAGGGCCATGGGTTGCGGAGCGTTGGGCGGATTTGGGGGAGTTTGTCTCGACTCATCCCGGGGGAGTGCACGAAGTTACCGCGCAAATCCTGCGCTCCGGTGCTGATTTGAATGGGGCGGACTTGTTCAAAGCGCTGCATCAATTACGAGCTTATCAGGCTGAAACCAGGAAGTTGTTGGAAGATGCGGTCTTGGTGTTGCCGACCTGCGGCGGAACTTGGACCAGGGAAGCGGTGCGCCGGGAACCGCTTAGTACCAACCGAGAAATGGGATGCTATACAAATCATTGTAATTTATTAGATCTGTGTGCAGTCAGTATCCCGGCCGGTTGGGCAGCTGACCAAGTCCCCTTCGGCATCAGCCTGTTCGCGCTTAGCGGTTCGGAGGGGCTAACGGCCGTACTGGCGGAAAAGTTTCAAAGCGCCACATCATTCATTGCCGTTTGCGGGTTGCATATGCGGGGACTGCCGCTGGAGTATCAGATGAGCCAATGTGGCGCTCATTTTGTGCGTGAAGATTTTACTGCTCCTTGTTATCAGATGGTGAAGATTCCCACCAATCCGCCTAAACCGGGGTTGATTAAGCGTGAAGAAGGGGGAGCCGCGATCAAACTTGAAATCTGGGAGATGCCCAATGAGCAGCTGGGTTACTTTATGAGTCGAATTCCCGCTCCTTTAGGGATTGGCCGGGTTCAATTGCAAGACGGTTCCAGCGTGTTGGGATTTGTTTGTGAAGCCTATATCGCGGAGAGCTCCGAGGATATTACTAGGTTCGGCGGTTGGCGGGGGTATTTAAAGGAGAGCTGAATCTTTGGTCATCCTACACTTCGGAAAATATTTTAAGAAATCGGGGCGTTAAAGGCAGCGATTCAATGAATAGTAGGCTCCGCCCTCTACGTCATCACCTTTGGAGTTTTCGATGTGCTTTCCCTCTCCCATAACGTTAAGCCGGTTAAATCGGCTATGGGCAACAGGGGTCAAGGATGGCCAAAAGCTTAGTCCCCAATATGGGCCTTCCTTTCTTCATAAGAAATGTCTAGCTTTAACATATCAAATTTCAGCGGAAGGCCGTTTTGGGTAAAATAGTTGTCGATAGAATACTCATTAGATAGACTTAGCGGATATCACCATTCGACATCAAAATCTTCTGACTTGAAATTACTGTAAAACCGTCCATTTTGGGCGGTAAACTTTAAAACACAATAGTCAGGATCGGTCACACCCAGCGGGTAATACATGGTATCACCATCGCGCCAGATCATTTCTTTGGAAGCGGCATCTTCCAGCACTTCCATGGTGCCCTTTAACATCACGCCTTTGAAATAGCGTTGGTCGCAAAAATAAACACTGGCTTTAGGGTTTTGATAAAATTGTTTGACCCGCATGGAAGAAGTATTGGTCGTAAAATAAAGCTCCTTGATTCCTGCTCTTTTTCTGGGCGGCAGCATCGCTTTCATATTGGGAAATCCTTCGGTATCGACGGATCCGATTAAAGAGACACTTGCTTTATCAATTAAATTAGCGATGGTCTGTTCTACATTTTTCATTGGAAAAGGGCCTCCTTGACATGGAATGTTTTTCATGTCAATTGTAGCGTTATTGACTGGAAAGGTAAATTACCCACTTTTTTGTGGGTATGGAACTCATTTTATCAATCCCTTTTCCTTTAGCACATCGGCCATTCCATTTTCCTTCATCAGCTCGATACCGATGTTTTGCATGATGGTAAGCGCTTCCAGCATCTTTACGCCGCGCTCGGTCAAGGAGTATTCAACACGCAGCGGATAGCCTTCATAAGTTGTTTTCGCGACCAAATCGCAATCTAAAAGCTCCTTTAATTGCTCCATCAGCATTTTTTGATTGATGCCCTGGATATTTTTTTCGAGGCTGGCTGGGGAGATATTACCGGGCTTTAACTGCCACAAGATGATTGGTTTCCATTTGCCTTTGGTGAT
>JAEZKW010000105.1 GCA_023415375.1 Bacillota bacterium | reverse complement strand
CCAGGATAAGAAGTACGCCATGCTGACCTGGGTAAATATTGTATTCCTCAAAGAGGCTGTACATTCGATAGTAGTGAAAACGGGCTACATGGTGAAAAATTGAATATAGAGATTCTGAATTGTTACGGTCCATTTTTGAGGCCTCCCAAAAAATTAGACGGCTAAGTATTATTAGTTTATGTTGGTCTTTAGTGATAGTCAAGTAAATTATGTTAACAACTTTTAAAATTTAGTATTTTGATTTTGGATTTGGGATTGGTGAATCGTGCTTTTTTTATCGTATGGTTAAACTTCGCGTCATAATAACTCAACTTTCGCATTTTATAATTGCAGCTTAAGCTTGATATAATTGAGTAAACCAGATATCATTCGTGAAGTTGACAGGCAAAAATTAAAGTGAAAGACGAATTATAAAGTTGCCTATTTTACCTAACCCCCTTAGCCCCTTCCCTCCTTCGAGACGCATTCATCTGGGACAGAGAAGGGGAGCTTTTGAGGGTGATTATAAGCCTTGATCAGAGAAATGTAGTCTTTCATAACATTCCCAAAATTAGGAATTAGAGAGAAATGATTATTAGGGACAATGCAGGAACGTATCGAATTGAGTCATCCCTTCCCTGTCCCAGATTTCAGCAAACAGAATGAGGGAAGGGACTGAGGGTTAGGTGAAATAAACATTCAAGATCCCTTTCATCTTCTTCGAAATCTTTTATCTTTAGCTTTTCTGTTCATTTTTTCGAGATGCGAAAGTTGAGTCAAAGATAATCAGTCCGTGGCAAGCCCGTTTTGGAAATATAAAAATTTTTGTACTAGCAATTAATTATCAGCGACCGCCTTTATCCCAGCCATCGAATTAAAACTGGCGCCAAAAAAACCGTAATCAATCCGGCGATTCCAATGGTCAGTCCGCTCATGGCGCCTTCAGTTTCACCGAGTTCCAGTGCCTTCGTAGTCCCGATCGCATGGGAAGAGGCCCCGATCGCAATCCCTACAGCCACTTTATCTTTGATATGAAAAACTTTACAAATGACCGGTGCGAACACTGCCCCTACAATACCGGTAATAATAATGGCAGCCACCGTAATAGCAGGTATGCCGCCAATTTCTTTGGAAACTTCAATGCCAATCGGTGTGGTCACCGATTTCGGGACTAGCGAGGCACATAAAGCACCTTGTAATTTAAACAATTTTGAAAGCCCAATAATGCTTGTAATTGCTGTGATACAACCAACCGAGATCCCTGCCAGAACGGGAAACAAATTGGCTCTTAATAGCTTGATTTGCTTATAGATGGGTACCGCTAGAATCACTGTAGCCGGGCCCAAAAAGAAAGAAATAATATCTCCGCCGATATTATAAGACTGCAAACTGATATGAAACCCGTTTAAAAATCCGATCACTAACACAATGCTGATAAGGAAAGCATTACACAAGGCCAATTTGGTCTTTCGATTGATTAAAATACCCACTTCAAAAGCTACGATAGATAATAAAATACCGAACAAGGGAGTTTTCAAAAAGTCTTTCACTTTCTTTTACCTCTTTGCATCCACTGAATTGTATGACCGGTAACCACCATGGTCAAGACCGTAGTAATCAAACAGACTCCTACTACCGCCAACCATTTCCTGTGGAGCAAACCTAGACAAGCAATGATTCCTACCCCAGCCGGAATAAAGAAAAAAGCCAAATGATCGAGAAGAAACTCACTGACTTCGGCAATCATTTCCAACTTGATGAGACCGCTGCAAAGCGCTACTAACAATATGACCATTCCCAAGACATTACCGGGTATCGGCAATTTGAACACATACTGCAAAACTCCACCCAGCAAACAAATACCCACAATGATACCAATTTGTCTCAACAATTTCATAGTTGCCTCCACTCGTAATTAGGCCGCAGCTTTATGAATTTTAGTTAGAAAACTCTCCAGGATGGCTTTCACTTTTGGATCTTCCGGCACAGAGCGATTGATTGGAATTAATGCGCCTTTATACTCTTTTAGTTTCCAAGCTTTCTCCCGGTATTCGAAAGTTAAATCAAGCCGGCCGAGGTATTGCCGATATTCACCGCCTGCTTGCACAATCGGTATTCCCCGAGCAAACACAGGCTGTTTCAATACAGTGTGACTATCTCCGCCAATAATAGCAGCAAGATCCGGTAAAGCCTTTGCCAATGTTTGATCAACATCAAACCCGATATGCGTCAGGCCAATTACGATATCGGCTTGTGACGACAGATGAGGAAATATTCTTTGTGCTGCCTCGATTTGATCCTCAACCATCAGCCCTAGAGTCTGTCGATAACCCCCGGTCCTGTTGGCCGTAACGCCAAAGATACCTATTCGAACACCATCAATGTTTTTAATGATAAATGGTTGAACCCCAGGCAAATAAGGGCCGCCTTTTTCAGGATGAATATTGGCGCACAAGATCGGGAAATTAGCCTGGTTAATCCTATCAAATAAATACTGCTGAGAAGTTTTAGCCTCATCAGTCGCTTTAAATTCATTGTTTCCGAGCGTAAAAGCATCAACACTCATGGCATTAAGTTCAGCAAATTCCAGCTCGCCATAAAATACATGATGATACTTGCCGCGGGTAAAAATATCTCCGGCGTTTAGATACAATACGTTAGGCTCCTTTTCCCGGGCCTGATTGATGAGAGTCGCTTGCCGGGCCAGATTGGTCGGTTCATAACCATGAAAGTCATTGGAATGGAAAATTGTTAGGTGAAAGGTTTTAGGAGCATCCGTGCCGTAAACCGGTAAAATAAGCAACAAAAACATCAATAGCCATAATGAATTTCTTTGAAATAGATTTTTCACTGAATCGCCTGCTTCTTTCATTTTTACAAATTCCAGACTGAACCGATATTTGTGGCTTAAACATTACACCTTATGCTAGGCATTCCCATATAAGTATTCCTATTTTCTTTACCTGAAAGCAAATCCCTTCCGGAAAGAACCTGGGATTTTAATTCCCTCGCCCCGCGCGCATTGTCTGAAGTCACAGCTTTCAACCGATTATGATTGAGTTACTATCGATTTTACATTACTGATTTTGGGTCGCTACTTTAAAGGAAGGTTTGGATTTAAACAAGCAATCATCTGTTCTGCTTGGTAAATTTGTTTTTCGGAGACCTGAATTGGTCCCCCATTAAAAACCGGGCTATTTTTGCCTAATTTTGCCCATTTTTCGGCAGCAATGCTATTAAAAGGTAGTATCTCCAATTTATCAAGGTTAGGAAATCTACCCGCTATCATGGCGAGCCCCTTTAAGCATTCGGGGTCATCGCTCCAACCGGGAATGAGTACATATCGTAACCAAACTTTAGTGTTTAAAGCCGCCAGCAGTTTCAGGTTCTTCATGATATTTTGAGAGTCCGCTCCGGGAGCCAGTTTTTCAAGTTCGAAAGGATGCTTTATCGAAAAGATAATCAGATCTGCGGCCTCACTGACTTTTTGAAGCATTTCCGGCGGTCCCCAGCCCGATGTATCCACCGCCACATGCCAGCCCAATGCCTTGGCCCGACCCGTCAATTCTAAGGTAAACCCGGGTTGGAAAAGTGGTTCCCCACCGCTTATGGTAAGCCCAGGCCTCTGAAAAAAAGGCCGAAATCGTTCTAAACGCCGTAATAAGTCTGCCCCATCCACCGCTTCCCCGCCTTTGGGATCCCATGATTCGGGATTATGGCAAAAGATACAACCCATGGGACATCCCTGTAAAAATATTACGCAACGGGAGCCCGGGCCATCAAATGTCGAAAAGCTTTGGATGGATTGGATTCTCCCCACAAGTCTTATCCTCCTATAAATTAATTGCCTCAACTAACCCGCGCGTCCCGCAGGACGCGCGGGTTAAGCGACCTATCCTTACATCCTCTCGTATATTGTCCGTTCAACCACTTCCTGCTGTTGTTCCCGGCTGAGTTTTGTAAAATGAACGGCATAACCGGAGACCCGGATGGTCAAATTCGGATATAATTCCGGATGGTCCATGGCATCGATTAATGTTTCACGGCTATAGACATTGACATTGATATGATGTCCCAAGGCGCCGAAGTATCCGTCAATTAATGCCAACAGATTCCTGGTGCGGTCAGCTAACTGACTCCCGAGTGCCCGCGGGGTCATGGAAAATGTATAGGAAATCCCATCACGACAAATATCATAGGGTAATTTGGCCACCGAACGCATCGCTGCGACCACTCCGGTTTTTTCACGGCCATGCATAGGGTTGGCTCCCGGCGCGAAAGGCTTTCCCCCGGGTCTACCGTCGGGCGTCGGACCGGTTTTTTTCCCATAAACCACATTGGAGGTAATGGTTAAAATCGAAAGTGTGGGGAGGGCATTACGGTAAATCGGTTGCTCGGATAGGGAGCCGTAAAAATAACGAATAACCCGGACAGCCAAACCATCAACCCGATCATCATCATTTCCATAGTGGGGGAATTCACCATCCACTGTGAATTCTTTGGCAATACCCTGTTCATCGCGGATGACTTTAACCCGGCCATAACGTATCGCACTTAAAGAGTCAGCGACAACCGACAAGCCAGCGACCCCAAACGCCATATGCCGGTGTGGCTCTGAGTCGATGAGGGCCATTTGGACCCGTTCGTAATTGTATTTGTCGTGCATGTAATGAATACAATTCATTGTCCGGCTATAAAGAACCGATAGCCAGGTAAGAACTTTCTCATAATTGCTCCAGACCTGATCCCACTCCAAATAATCACCGGATAAGACGGGGACCTCCAACACCCCCGTCCCAGTCACTTCATCTTTCCCCCCGTTGATGGCGAGCAATAATGCTTTGGCTAGGTTGACCCGGGCCCCGAAAAATTGCATAT
>JAEZKW010000056.1 GCA_023415375.1 Bacillota bacterium | reverse complement strand
ACTTGTTATCTCAAAAATGTCGTCCAAAACCCCAATATTATTGTAGGGGACTTTACTTTCTATAACGACTTTGAAGATCCTACTGAGTTTGAGAAGAAGAATGTCCTGTATCACTATCCAATTAATAAGGATAAACTGATCATTGGCAAATTTTGTTCGATTGCCTGCGGAGCCAAATTCATTTTTAATAGCGCCAATCATACCCTTCATTCCTTCTCGACTTATCCTTTCCCCATCTTCTTTGAGGAATGGGATGAAACGTTAAAACCCAATGAAGCCTGGGACAATAAAGGCGATATTGTGATCGGAAATGATGTATGGATTGGATATGAAGCCGTTATTATGCCGGGAGTCCATATTGGTGATGGAGCAATTATCGGTACCCGAGCAGTTGTCACCAAAGATGTTCCTCCATATGGTATTGTGGGCGGCGTCCCCGCGCGAATTATTAAATATCGGTTCGATGATTCGACGATTCAAATGTTACGAAAGATAAAATGGTGGAATTGGGATATCCAAAAGATCAAAACCAATTTATCAGTCATCAGACAGATGGATTTGCAAAGGCTGAAAGAACTGGTTTGATTTGTACTTGGATATAAGAAGACCCATCCCTTCATCTTCTCGGAAAGAGGTGGGGATGGGCTCCTCTCTTCTATATTTTTAATACCCCTTTGAGAAAAATTCTGCTATCCTTATCGCTTCGAAATATGTCAGATCTGGCCCTCCCTCGGGGCGAAGGTAGAATCCCCGGCCGTTCTTCACCCAAAACAAGCTGTGCCTGATTTGTAAATTAACCGCTTCGGTTTGTATATCTTTAAGAAATTGATTTCTTGGGTGTTCCAGCCAAAAACCCTGGCAACCCTGGAAAGTTGCTTTTTTTATAACATTATGGGTTATCCGGTAAGCCCGATTCATAACATAGATTCCAATAACAGTATCACCCTTACGGTAACAAGCGCCGGTATAGCGATGAGCGTCGATGCATTTGAAGAACTATATCATTTATCCTGTCATCAAGCAATTAAAACGGCCTATCTTATCTCCGGGCAGCGCTTATCCCCAGTTTGACAACGTAAAATCAAGTCGAACCGCTCCAAGGAAATGATCGCCTCCTTTGGGTGCACCCTTTATTATATAAGAGGCATCAATATATCAAAAGGTTCATTCCCGATTTGCAAATAGACATGTTTGACTTTTTTGAACTTACTCCATTAAAATTCATTAAAATATTTTTGAAGCCTTTCTGCTAATTTCCCCACATGGATTCCATCTACAAAGGAATGATGCACTTGAACTGAGAATGGCAAAATAATTTTCCCATCGCGTTCAAAAAATTTTCCCCAGTCAAATATCGGAATTGCATTATCCTGCTTACCCGAATCCGTATGAGAGATATGGGTGAATGAAATCCATGGCATTGCCGAAAATTGATAAACATCGTTACTCAATGGTCCGGTGAAATAATCTTTTTGATTTTTTTCGGTTTCACTCGCAATTCGGATATAATCCTCAATACAATCCTGCATATCGACAGCTACCACTTTAAAAAGTTCCGTCTCTTTATTTAAATAAGTAAATGAGGTATTGATTTGCTCATATAATACAACTTCACCATCTTCAAAACGATATCGAAATTCCTCAATTTCATTCGCACACTTGGTTACAGAATATATCATGGCAAAAGTAAACGGCCAATTCATTTCCTTCAGTTTTTTATAAAAGACAGTAATATCCAATTCGAAACTCACGCAATATTGTGGCTGTACAGCCTGTCTAAAAATCTGACAATGCATTGCCCGTTTCCAATTTTTTAAATCAATGATTTCATACTTGTTTTTCATAAAGACACCTCTAGTTCTACTTTATTGAACATATACTCTTTTTAATGTCCATGCCATATTCCGTCCCAAGTTTTTCATATTATTAATTCCTTCTTGGTCTTGAAGCACGTCGCCAACATCTTTTCCATAGACCATATTCCAATAGGTTGAACCCACTAAGAGAACTTCTTTATTTAATAGAAATGCATTTAAAGTGTTAACCGCTGTCATACCACCACCACGTCTAACCGCTATAACTGATGCTCCAATTTTGTGCTTAAGCAATTCCGGATTGGTTGCCACAATAACCCCGGCCCGTTCGAGGAACGCTTTCATTTTCGAAGATACATCAGCGGAATACACTGGCGAACCAAGGATGATTCCCTCGGCTGCAACCATTTTTTGAAAGCAGAGGTTAAAAGCGTCATGATATATTTCACATTGCTTCTTTCCTTTACAGGCGAAACAACCCTTACAACCATTGATCTCTAACTCAGACAATTGAATGAGTTCAGTTTCAATTCCCTGTTGGGTTAATTCATGAAATACCGTATTGATTAAAATCGCGGTATTTCCATCTTTTCTTGCACTACCATTGATACCAATTACTTTCATCGTCAGGTCCCTCTCATTTCATTAATTAATGATACGGTTCTTTTTGAATACGCTCAAACAAAAATAAATTGTACTAAAATCATATATGTAATGGTTTTCAATCGTTTTCCCAATTAAGTTCCTCCTTGCAAATATAGGTTACTAGTTATAAAATATCATACAAATGTAAAATATACTTTCCGTTTGTTATATATTACATTCGTAAACAATATTTGTCAACTGGCGGAGGATTGAATTATGAATTTAAACTTAATCATTGCCGACAATTTAAAAAGACTCCGTCAAGAACGGAATTTAAGCTTAGGCCAACTTGCAGAATTATCGGGTGTAAGTAAAGTCATGTTAGCCCAAATTGAAAAAGGCGAAACCAATCCCACCATCAATACCATATGGAAAATCGCCAACGGCTTAAAAGTCCCTTATACGGTATTGATTGATGAACGGGAAATCGATGCGCAAGTGATCACCAAAAAAGATACTACAAAACAAATCAGTGATGATCAAAAACTGCGAATCTATTGCTATTACAACACAAACCAAAAACGGAACTTTGAATTGTTCACAATTGAACTTGATCCCGAATCCAGCTACACTTCAATCGGCCACTCGGAAAAATCCCAGGAATATATTCTAGTTCTAGCTGGTGAATTGGTATTAGAAATAGGGAATAAGCGCTATATCCTAAAGCCCGAAGAATCAATCTGTTTTGCGTCCGCTACCCCACATACTTATACCAATCCCGGAACGGCTTTGATGAAAGCAATGAGTCTTAATTTTTATCCAATTTGAAAAATCATTTATACCTATTACCCAAAAAACAATGATGCTATCCTGGGGCCCATAAGTTAGAGTTCTTTCACCACTATATCGCCAATTGACAGTCGGGGTCTTGGTGGCGGATTCTGATCAGGATAACCAATCGGAAGCAATGCTACAACCTCATAGGTGTCATCAAGATCAAGTAATTCTTTTACTTTTGCGCGATCAACAAAGCCGACCCAACAGCTTCCCAATCCTAAGTCAACTGCTTTTAAGGTCATATGGTCGATTGCATTCAAAAGATCAAAACCAATTTATTAGTCATCAGACAGATGGATTTGCAAAGGCTGAAAGAACTGGTTTGAACTAAACCGGCGTTTCATGATTATGGATCAGGGCATACCGTCAGTGACAGCGGTATGCCTTTTTTTGTCTATATGAAGATGCCTCAATGTCAGCCAGTGCGAGAGATGCTCTTAACAGAACCGTGCCTTGAGTTTTTTTCAAAAAGAGGTGAATAAAATATTGGAAAAGTCATACATTAGTGGCATCAGTGCGCACTTTTCATATAAGGAGCTGTTCAGAGTTATGAATAATATTATTGATTTATTAGTTATTGGTGCTGGACCAGCAGGACTTATGACTGCAAAAACTGCAGTAGAATTGGGATTGAAGGTTATACTTATTGAAAAAAATAAAAACTTCAGACAGTGTGTACGTCGGGCATGTTCCGCTCAATTTATTCTAGATGATGGCTACGAAAACGAATGCATCAAAATAGCTGATGGAAAAATACTTTTTACAAAGAATAAGTTTGAGGTTAAATATTCCGGAGCTTTAGTGGATGTTACTAATAAATATTATTCCTCTCCAAAAGGGCATCGAATCCATTTTGCTCATCCAGACCAAAGACCATTTGCTATAAAATTTGACAAACGAAAACTGCTTGATGATTTATGTAAAGAATGTGAAGAGTTAGGCGTGGACGTTAGAATGTTAACTTCTGCCTCTGAAGGATCAGATTTGGGCGACCACGTAAGTATAAATCTTACAAATGAGAATAATCGCTATACTGTAGATGCAAAGAAAGTTGTCATTGCTGAGGGTGTGAATGCGCATTTAACCGGAATCTTTGGCCTCAATAAAAACAGGACTCTATTTGCCACAGCTCACGTATTGAAATATGTCCTTGAAGGGGTTTCAGACATAGAACCCAACAGTTGGAACCTTTTTTATGGAAAGGCATATTATTCCAATTCACCGGTAATTATAGGCCCTAGTTTATATGGTGATGAAACTGTCGAGTTGACACTTTCAGGAAGTGTGGCATTAAGACCTGAATCCATTTATGAAAATGTTACCAAAAACAGTCCACTTAAAAATCGATTTGCTCATGCAAAATTAATCGATAAACAAGGATGCGGAGTTAAGGCTTTCTCATCACTCAAGGCGCCATATGGCGGTAATGTGATTACAATTGGCGATAGTGCCGCCTTTGTTGAAGTTGAGGTACAAGGAGCCTTAATGTGTGGCTATCAGGCAGCAAAGGCAATCAATGAGGAACTTCAAGGAAGTAATGGTTTTGAACATTACACTTGTTGGTGGAACGAATCTTTTGAATTTAATCGTGATGATTACCTTCGGGTATCTCAAGGTTATGCACTGGTTCCAACCTATTTTGATGATGAACTGGACTATCTTTTTGCTCTGGTTGAAGGAAAAACATTAGAAGGGACTTACAGTCAATATAAAACTCCCAAACTTATTTGGGATTCTATTTTAGCGAACAAGGATCAGATTCAAAGGGAAAGGCCTCTTATCTATGAAAAAATAGAAAAAATGAATAATATGACTCTCACAGCTACGTTTAATAGTTAAATTGAAAGGAGTTGTTTTACAATATGCAAGATATATTCGATTTAGCTATAGTTGGCGCCGGACCTGCAGGACTGATGACTGCCAAAACCGCAGCGGAATTGGGCCTAAAAGTAACCGTTATTGAAATGAAACAAGCTATCAAAAAGGTCAAGCGCGCTTGTTCGGCTCAATTTGTTATGGACGAAGGATATGAAAATGAATGCCTAAAAATCCAGGATAACAAAATATTTTTTCCAAACAATGGTTTCCATATTCCTTACACTGGACGTTTGTTAAACATTATCGATAACTACCATCACTCTCCCAGCGGTCATAAAATCCATTTAGCGCACCCGGATCATCGGCCATTTGCGGTTAAGTTTGATAAGGGGCAACTCCTTCAAGATTTATGGAAAGAAGGTGAAAAATCCGGTGTCGAATTAAGATTAGAAACCATCGCATCTGGTGGAGAAGACCTGGGCGACCATGTAAGAATCGATATTACAA
>JAEZKW010000047.1 GCA_023415375.1 Bacillota bacterium | reverse complement strand
TTCTATTCCTATTGATAAATGCCTTGTTTGGTATTCAGTCGGGGTAATCCCGCAGGTTTTTTTGAATACTCTGGCAAAATAATTCGGATCTTTATAACCAACCTGATAACAGACATCTTTAATCGTATAACGGGGATTTGCCAAAAATTCCTTGGCCTTACGAATCCGTACTGCCGTTAAATAATCAATAAAATTCTCCCCAACCGATTTTTTAAACAACTTACTAAGATAAAAAGGACTTATTTGAATTCTTTCAGCCATATCATCCAAAGAAATATCCTGTTGATAATTACGTTCCAAATAATCGATTGCCAAGGTTAATAGAGCCTTCGCCCGGGATGTTCTACCTTCATCACCTTCAAAGTTAGCTTGCAAAGGGGGGGTATCGGGATGAACGGGCTTGATATTTATAGTTTCGATGGCCCGATAGACCCCAGCTTTCATTTTTTCAGTTGATACAGGTTTATCGATATACTCATCGGCACCAATTGACAGAGCAGCCCGAGTATAGTTTAAATTTGAAAAAGTCGATATTACAATCAGTCGACACTCCGGTAAATAAACTCTAATTTGAGCTGCATCTTTCAAAAGGCTAAGCCTCGGCCGGTCTATATCTAAAAAAATAAAATCGGGCCGATGGAAGAATACTTCATCCAGGATTGGTTTTTCATTTACTGTTTTTAAAACATGAAAGAGATCTCCAAAGTTTTCCTTCACCCAATTGTGAAGGGCCTCACATCCGGCCGGCTTATCAGCGGCAATCAATAATTTAAACATTGGATACCACCTCTACTTTTTTAATTTCACCAGCACTTTTATTCAATATTATTCCCAGTCTCACTATGTAATCGCTTACATTTTAAACTTATTTTTAGAGTATCTTTTGCAATTATTTTTTCTCTAGAACTATTTGCATTTGTTATCACTACAAATAGCCCAACAAAATTTATCTGTCCTTAATATAATTAAATATCCTGCACGATAAATTTATTTTGTAAGCGTTTACAATAATTGTATCATTTCGATAACAATTTTTCAATATTCATTTTATAATAATCGTAAACGCAAGACCGATGCATCCAATAAAATAAAAACCCTTCCGTCCTCGTTAAAGGACGAAAGGGTCGAGGTTTAAAATAGCCGTAATCTTAAGTAATTCTCACGAACAAAATCAAATTTCCCTAACTGCTGCAACGCTTGATTCATGTCAAACTCAGAAGCTTCATGGGTCAAAATTACAATTGGGACATAGTTATCCTTGCCATGAGTCTCTAGCTGCACTACCGAAGATATGGAAATACCATTATCACCTAAGACTCCCGATATTTTTGAAAAAATACCGGGGACGTCCTGGGTATAAAGCCGTAGGTAAAAACGATTGCGAATTTTTTCAATCGGTAACGTTTTTACATCATGATGAGGATTAATTGTCCGGTTACAGAACTGTTCGCCCTCTTTTAATAACAAATCTCGGGACAGGTCGACAATATCTCCTACAATCGCGCTGGCGGTCGGCCGTTCGCCGGCCCCAGGGCCGTAGAACATGGTGTTACCTACGAAATCTCCCTTGACAAAAATTGCATTCAATTCAAAATTGACGGCTGCTAATAAATGACTATTGGGAATCAGGGTTGGATGAACCCGCAGATCTAATCCGTCCGGTAATGCCCGATATGTAGCCAATAATTTAATGGTATAGCCAAACTGTTTGGCAAAATTGATATCGAGCTTAGTGATATTGGTAATCCCTTCCACATAAAGATCGTTAAAATTGACAAATGCTGTCGAAGCAATGGAAGACAAAATTGTTAACTTATGGGCGGCATCCCCCCCACCAACATCCAAGGTTGGATCAGCTTCGGCAAAGCCTTTTGCTTGGGCTTCTTTTAAAGCCTCTTCAAACTCCAATTCTTCCTGATGCATGCGGGTAAGGATGTAATTGGAGGTACCATTTAAAATACCGTAAATACTCTCGATTTTATTGGCCACCAACCCTTCCCGTAGTCCCTTGATGATTGGGATCCCTCCGCCAACACTGGCTTCAAATAACAAATCAACTTCGTTTTCGGCCGCTATTTTAAATAATTCTCGCCCCTTGGTGGCTATGAGAGCTTTGTTGGCCGTTACGACATGTTTGCGATTCCTTAAGGCTTTACGGATAAAAGTAAAGGCCGGCTCATATCCACCCATCGTTTCGACCACAATGTCGATTTCCGGATCTTCCAATATATCATCGGCATTGGAAGTACAATGGACTCCCGAAAGATTTAAATCTCGTTTTTTATCCCAGTTAAGTTCAGCAATTGCCTTTAAGTTAAAATTAAGCGCAGATCTGGTTTTTAAAAGCTCCTGTTGTTCGGTTAATACGCGCGCTACACCGGTCCCCACTGTACCTAGCCCCAGGATTCCGATATTCACTAGATGATCTTGCATTATAAACCACTCCTTCGTATAGTAATTCGTTACTTCGTTACTTGTTATTTGGTTATTAATTCGACTTTCATTAAAGTTTTTAGGAGCCACCCTTCCGACTTTCTTAAGCTGTTCCTGTATTTAAAATAAAAAAACCTTTCATCCTGTTAAAAGGACGAAAGGTTCTATTATGCATGTTATGCACCCGTGTGCATAAATCCATATTACTTCCGCGGTCCCACCTTTTTTGGTAAAAAACCCGACTTAAGAACGGATAACGGCCGCACCGGGCTACCATACTTGTGTTCCGGCAGCCACTCCAAGGTGGTATCGTTATGCCCTTTATTAAGGAAGGCTTTCAGCCGCTGACCCTCCATCTCTTCTAATAAAGCAAAACGACATGTCCCTGTCATCGTTTTCTAATATATTAAATTATATACTATCATGAATTCCAAAAATAAGCAAATCCTTTTATGATTTTATTTTATACCGGACTGTATAGGAAATCACTGTTTCCCCGCCCGCTGGAATATTCACAGTGAACTCAGCCTTTCCGGCCTCGGTTTTGATATAATCATGGCTATTATTTATGATTTTCCATTCATTCCAAGATCTCAGGTTTTCAACTGCAGTCACCGTTACCGCTGTTTCTTTATGGTTATGAAGTGTAATCCGGTAACTTTCTTCACGGACATTTTGGGCCGGTTCTTTGACGCCGGTATTTAGGCGCTCCCCTACAATGTCAAAGGCATTTCCGAGATAAACCCGGACTTTTTCATCTTTAGGCGTATGATCAATCCAGTCTTCACCAATAAACTGCAGGGAGCCTTCCCCATCCGCTTGCTCGACCCGGATTCGCCCTTTCGGTAAAGGAATTCCTAAATTAGCCGCAGTGTTGTTTTTAAATTCCAACATCACTTGGACTTTTTTGGGGTCCAAGGCGCCATTATAAATGAAAAGTTTTTTAGCGGGAATTGAATTGACAGTTAATAATTCCACCTGTTTGATTTGATTATTTTTTAATGTGGTTGTACGGTTAAGAGTATATAAATGATACTCTGAAAACGATTCTTCTTTGAAATCATTGTCGGACATTTTCCTCAAAACAGATTTATCCATTCTTAGCGGTTGGGCTCCATCCGGCGATACCCGATGAACTTCACCGGCAACCAGCTTGAGACGGGCATCTTTGAAATCAGCGCCACTCTGATTGTTCAAGGTAACCCAGCCGGCTAGATCAACTTTATCATCTGTTTGATTGACTGTTGCCACATAATCAGCTTTCCATGACATCCCGCCTGTAAGGTAAGTAACCTTGACCGGATAGGCACCTGGCTTACCTGTATTCTGGACCATCCAGACCAAAGTAGGTTTCAATACGAGGCCGCTTGGTAGCTCGGGAAATATGATCGATTTGACCTGGGAAGCTTTGACGATTCTTACTTCTCCACCTTTTGGAGCACTCGCTAAAATAAGGTCATCACCGGTACTCAGTAGATAACCATCAAAACTTTCTCCCTGATTACCAATAATTTTAATCTTTTCTCCAAGAAATTTTTGAAGCAGCCTGCCATTACTGACTACATCATACTCGTAATTTTGTTCCAAGACCCGTACCAAGTTATTTCCTGCCTTAAAACCGACTGAAGCCGGATCAATCCGTTCCGGGACATCCGCAAATTGAACAGATCCGGTCCCGGTCGATATATCAAGAATGCGGGTTTCCTTGACGAATGCTAAATCTTCGTTGTAAACTGTAATTTCCAGCCCGGAGCTATCTTTCGAACCAGTTTGATTAGGAGATTGTGCAAACCCAACTACCGCCAAAATGATTATCAAAGTGAATCCCAATAATATTTTGCTATAGAATTTCCGCACTCTCGTCTTCCCCCTTATTTAAATCTCAAGTATCTTTTTTGAATATTTAGGGATCATTTAATAAATTCCTGCCGATTTTAGAATTGGCTTTTTTACCCATCGACTTTCTAAATCCCTTAAAATGCTAAAGCTGCTCACTCCCCGATGATCTTCACCAGCACTCTTTTGGGGCGTTTCCCATCAAACTCTCCATAAAATATTTGTTCCCATGGTCCAAAGTCCAGCCTGCCTTCGGTTACTGCCACTACAACTTCCCTGCCCATTACCTGTCTTTTGAGATGAGCATCACCATTATCTTCACCAGTACGGTTGTGCATGTACCGAGATGTAGGATTGTGCGGAGCTAGAGTTTCCAACCAATTTTGATAATCGTTCCAAAGCCCGGATTCATGATCATTAATGAAAACACTGGCTGTAATATGCATGGCATTAACCAGACAAAGTCCTTCCTTAATTTCGCTTTCCTTTAATACTTGATTTACTTCCTGGGTAATATTCACAAATTCTACTCTTTCCTTCGTATTAAACCATAACTCTTTCCGGTATGATTTCACTTTAATCCCCCTTATATTGCTATTTATTCACCAAATGATATAATAATAATTAAAAAATCCGAGGTGTAAAGATGGCCTTTCATAACAAAGAATTTACTATCAAAGATAGCAAAGACCTTAAAATTGCACGCTTTTTTGTATCTTATCCCAATAAACCGGGTATGTCTAAAAGCTACCAACTTTTATCTTCACTAAAACAACAAAGCGGTCTTTTTCTGGAATTCGATAGTCTCTTCACCAACTTACCGACTCCGGTGGAAATCGAAAATGCCGCTAAAAACCTTTTAAGGAATCTCGGGGAAATGGGAATCAGCTATCTCCATCAAACTTCCGAAGCCAAAGATAGCCGGGGCCTGCTCGGAATTTTCAATGTAAATAAGACGTATACGGCTTACCATATATTTGCATATATCCCCGATCAAATATGGAAAGATAGTTCATTCCAAGCAATTATTCCCCGATATGGCGCAAGGTATTATATTTGCAAAGAAAGTGTTGACGAGAAAAAAATGTTGGAAGACTTACTGGTGGGCCGGATACCTGAAGATAAAATGCTTGAATTGTTTGATTTTATTATTTACGATTGCATGGACTTTGGGCAAATGGGTATTAAGACTGTTTTATCAAAAGAAGAGTTGCAAACGAGATTCCCTCAATAGTTTTCGGTCGCGATTTGCCGGATAATGAAATCCAAAAAACAATTTTTATTTTCCGCAGTTTCTGGGGATAAAAATTTTAGTTTTTAACGAATTTCACTTTTGATTACCTCCCAGCCGTTGTTCAATCAATTTGGTTGCTTGATACACGTGAGTTTTAATTGTTTGTGATAATGCCTGTGAAATCGATTTTTGTAACTTTAGAGGTTCATTGGAAGACACTTGGATATGGATGATTAAATTTTTTTCCGGTAAAGTTTGTGTCTCCATGGCTGAAAAATATTTGGCCGACTCAGCCTTGGTAATTAATTTGCAAAGAATATTGATTTTTAAACTGTCTTCCTGAAAAGCGACGTCAACTCCTAAATCGCCGATCTCCACTTGACTTGCTTCATTATTGAGATAATTGTCGCTCCAGGCAAAAACCAGTTGTGAGAACTCTTGTAATGAACTGACAGGGTACAAATAATATCCATGAACCCCCATGGCCACAATATCGGCTGGAGTCAAATAGGCCGATAATTTTTTTAGGGTACTTTCCAAAACGCCAACAAACTGCTCGTAGTTCAGACAAGCATTCATCGAAAATATAAATTTTTTGGCACGAAATAGTCGAATCTCCCAATCTTCAAGTTGATTGGGTCTTTTAGGTTTTACCAAAAGCTCGTCTTTATCTTCACTGGTTTTAGCCAATTTCCATTCATCCGGTTTGACAAGTTCATCAAAATTGTCAAAGGACTCCAGGTACGAACATTTGACTTCAGAAAACATACTCAGTTTTGAAAGATTCAAAGGCGTTTGTCCCTTCTTGAATCGTAGCTTTTTCCCTTTGCTTCAAGCGGATTCTCTCCATAAATAATTCCTTGTTTATGCCAATTTTCCTGCTGAAAGGTGAATGAACCCTATACAGTTAAATCGGCTAAATTCATCGAAGGCTTTAATATAATTTCATAAAATAAAAAAACCTGGCGTAAACCAGGCTTTTTTACTAATTTTTTTGAAATATTTGCCATTATCAGGTTGTTGATTACTTTTTTGGTTCCTTACCAAAGTCAAGATTTTGTTTGCAAATCTGAAAAACAGCCTATTGCCATTCAACCGTGGCCGGTGGTTTACTGGTTACATCATAAAGCACCAAATCAATTTCAGGCACTTGCTGTTCGATTTCTCTAACTAATTCAGCCATACACTCCTTGGAAATATCTCCACCGATAAAGGCCGGTCTACCGGTCATAAAATCATTCGTAATAATTGTCCGAATGGCAACCGAGTATTTTTTGGTAACCCCTATGGGAAGAAGTACTGCAAATACCTGACTTACGGGTTTCCGGTTAAGTTTTTTAACGACAATGTCATCCACTTCACGGAGCAGGTCGACATTTTCATGATTGATATACATGGGAAAAGTTTTGATGGGTCCAGCCAGCTTCCTCTGATTGAGAACATAAGCTACCCGGTTAATGAAGTCCACTTGATTGGGAAGAGTTTTCCCAATATGATAGAGCTGGTCCCAATCGAAGTCCATGCCCCGCCCGGAAGCCACCGCCAAATAGCGGTAACTACGGCAATCTCCTTGAACCCCGACAGTTTGAATAGGGACCACTTGACCATCATTTCCGGAGCCGATTTGTTGCATTAATTGATTAAATTTATTGGTCTGTTCAGCTGTAACCACATTCGTGCCGTCATTACACATTAAACGGACAGCCAAACCAGGACCCGGGAAGGGTTGCCGTGAAGCAATACTCTCCTCGATTCCAAGACTTCTGGCAACTTGCCGCACTTCATCTTTATGCCAGTCCCAATTGGTCTCTACCACCAGACCTCTTTCACGGGCTTTACGGACAATATCCACGTCATTATGATGAGTTTTAATCTTATGGGCATGACTGCTTACATCGGGATTGCCGCTTTCAATTAGATCCGGCCTCAGTGTCCCTTGAGCCCAAAAAGTTTGATCAAAGTCCAGATGCAAACTCTCTGCAGTCTTTCGAACGACCTGGATGAAAACTTCACCGATTAAATTGCGTTTGGCTTCGGGATCGACCATCTGGGTAAGAGGGCCAATTTTTTGATCGCCAACTTCAATTACACTATTGAAAAAAGTGGTTTCGGCATTTTCACGAATCAAATTTTTGAGTCCTAATGCTTTTAGGTTTTCGCAAACCAAATCGCTTTCGTTTTTCCGCATCAGACCGTGATCGATATGAATTGCATAGACATTATCCGGGTTTAGCGCTTTAACAAGCAATGCTGCGCTTACTGCTGAATCAACCCCGCCGCTTACCAGGACCAATATTTTTTGATCCCCCACTTTTTCCCTTATCTTGGCGATGGCAGTATCGATGCGATCCTCCAAGCGGTAATTGCCGGAGAGTCCACAGATGCCCATCAGGAAATTTTTCATGATTTGTTGGCCGTTCGCTGTTAAATCGACTTCCGGATGAAACTGTACCCCGTAAATCTTGCGTTTCGGGTCGTAGATGGCTGCATAAACATCTCCGACGCGCGTGCGCGAGTTGGCCGCCACCTGAAATCCCTTGGCGAGCTCCACCACTGAATCGCCGTGGCTCATCAGGACTTGTTGTTTAGCCTCAAGGCCCGCAAATAATGGACAATCCGGCTTAATATCGATAACTGTTTCCCCGTATTCAGTGGTATGTCCTGGTACGACTTTACCGCCGAAGTGTTGATTGATAAGCTGCATGCCGTAACAAATACCTAAGATAGGAATATTAAGTTCCAGTACCTTTGGATCATACCGGAGGGCTTGTTCGCTCCAAACACTGGCGGGTCCCCCGGAAAGAACGATTCCTTGAAAATCCCGTAACTTTTCTGCGGGTGTATTGATAGAAAAGATTTCGGATTTCACTGACATTTCACGGATTTTTCTATCAATCACCTTGGTATATTGGCCGCCGCAGTCTAAAATGGCGATTGTTTCCACTTGCAAAGAAATCACCTCAAAGATAGATTTGTTTCATTATAACAGATTGGGGATTTTAAAAACAATATTTGAGCGGATATTTATAAAAATTAAACTCAAATTATAATATTGATATTGTCACAAATGGAAATAGTGTTATACTTGAGCTAACTAGAGCCTGGACAATTTTAAATCGCAGTTTACAAACTTCTTAAAAATAATAATTCATTAAACTTCAGGGGAGAATATCGATCATGATCAATACGACGCCAAAATTACTTCGAATGAATATCCCTTTCTCGCCTCCGGATATCACCGATATTGAAATTAATGAAGTCGTTGATACGCTGAAATCCGGCTGGATTACGACCGGCCCGAAGACAAAAGAATTCGAGAAAAGAATAGCCGAATATACCCATACCACGACTGCCGTTTGCTTAAATTCAGCCACTGCGGCAATGGAGCTTACTTTAAGACTCCTCGGTGTGGGCGAGGGCGATGAAGTGATTACTTCGGCCTATACATATACAGCATCGGCCAGTGTAATTCATCATGTGGGAGCAAAAATCGTTCTTATCGATACTGCAAAAGATTCCTATCATATGGATTACCACCAATTGGAACAAGCCATCACTGAAAAAACCAAGGCCGTCATCCCCGTCGATATCGCCGGAGTGATCTGTGATTATGAACGGTTATTCGAAATCGTTGAAGCCAAAAAACACCTATTTAAGCCGGCTAATCATTTACAATCGGCAATCGGCAGGGTTACCATCCTGGCAGATGCAGCTCATTCTTTCGGATCAATTTATAAAGGGAAAAAAAGCGGAGAAATTGCCGACTTTACTTGTTTCTCTTTTCATGCGGTGAAGAACCTGACTACAGCTGAAGGCGGCGCGGTTACCTGGCGGGATATCCCCGGGATTGATAACGGGGAACTCTACCATGAATTAATGCTTTTATCCTTGCATGGTCAATCAAAGGATGCCCTGGCTAAGACAAAAGGCGGGGCCTGGGAATACGATATCGTTTACCCGGCTTATAAATGTAATATGACCGATATTATGGCCGCATTAGGATTGGGGCAGTTGCAAAGATACCCTAAAATCTTGCAGAGAAGAAAGCGGATTATTGAAATGTATGACCAGGCTTTAAAAAATTGCAATCTTGATATTTTAAAACATTTCACCGCTGATGTTTCATCCAACGGACACCTCTATCTGATTCGATTGCGCGGCAAGGATGAAGCCTATCGCAATGCAGTGATCAAAGTAATGGCTGAAAGGGGAATTGCCACCAACGTCCATTACAAACCCCTGCCGATGCATACCGCCTACCGGAAACTCGGGTTTGATATCCGCAACTACCCCAACTCCTTTGCCCAATACCGGAATGAAATAACCTTACCCCTCCATACCTTGCTTGAAGATGAACAAGTGGAATATGTGGTGGATGAGTTGAAAGAAATATTAGGGGAATGACAATAAAAAAAATCATTCCTCTTCAAAAGGTTTAATAAACCGGTAGCCATTTACTTTGTATCCTAGATTTTGATAAAAACGATGAGCTTCTTCTTCGCGACCAAAACCCGAAACGAGCCAAGTTCCGATGCATCCTTTTTCCTTGGCTCGTTTTTCGGCATATTCCATCATAGCTCTGCCAATACCAAACCTCCGGCTGGCGGCGTTGGTTACTATGACCGATATTTCACCAAACCTGCTTGCTTCCTCAAGATTTTCCCGGATTCGAAAGCCAAAGACCCCAGCCACTTTTCCACCATCGCCATTGGAGATGACTTCACAAACATATAGCTCTTCAATGGGACTGTTTTTAACTAGATCTAAGCGGTTTTTCATCCCTTCGTGACTGATGGGATGGCCGGTTAATTCAAACATCAAATCACATACCACAGGGATATCCCACTCTTCCATTTCTCGAATCGAAAGACTCATTCTTGATCACTCCTATTTTTAATCCGTTATTGCCTAATTCATCGCCTGTACCGAAGTAATTGCCACCATATCAACGATATCTTGAACATTACATCCCCGCGACAAATCATTGACCGGTTTAGCCAATCCCTGAAGAATGGGTCCCACGGCTGTGGCCCGTCCCAATCTTTCAACCAGTTTATATCCGATATTACCGGACTGGAGATCCGGGAAGATTAATACATTAGCCCGACCGGCCACGGAACTGCCAGGCGCCTTTAGACGGGCAACTTCCTCAATCAAAGCGGCGTCAACCTGAAATTCACCGTCGATTTCCAGGGAAGGGTCCAATTCTTTGGCGATTTTAACGGCTTCCACAACCTTATCGACCATTTCATGTCTGGCGCTCCCTTTGGTTGAAAAGGAAAGAAAACTAATGACCGGGCTAAAATTAGTAAGGGCTTTGGCGGTATAGGCAGCCTGGATCCCTATTTCGGCAAGCGTCCGGGCATCCGGGTTTACATTGACGGCACAATCGGCAAATACAAAAAGTCCGTTATGGCCCAGTGTACAACCTGGAACAAACATCAAAAACGCCCCGGAAACGGTTTTAAACATTTTACTTGTTTTAATGATTTGCAGCGCTGGCCGGAGTACATCGCCAGTGGTGCTCAGAGATCCAGCCACCATCCCGTCCACTTCACCGGAATACACCATCATGGTTCCGAAATATAAGGGGTTTATTACTAATTTCTCTGCTTCAGTTAGCGTCATTCCCTTATCTTTTCTCAAATTATATAGCGTTTCCACAAAAGAAGCCTGCTTTGGGTAGTCCTGAGGCGAGAGAATCTCCACATCGGAAAGATTAATTCCTAAGTTCCCAGCCTGCGCCTTAACTTGCTTCTCATCTCCAAGCAAAGTGATTTTGGCAATCTTTTGGTCCGTAATTTCCCGGG
>JAEZKW010000043.1 GCA_023415375.1 Bacillota bacterium | reverse complement strand
TTGTTGAAATAAATTCTCATAAATAATTCAGGGCAACCCTCATTCTATCTTTCTCCCTCGAGGGAGAAACGAACTGTCATTTTGTTTAGTTTTTGATGAGAAGCTTCGAAGCTTAACTTTCGTTCCTCCCTTCAGGGAGGAAGCTAGTTGGAGGGTTGACCTAACTTTTGGCTTTATATTCGCTGCTATATATTGTAATATAAAGCAACAAAATTCTCAGATAGCCCCTTTTTATGTAAACGTTGATAAGAATCGATCAAAATTTTGAGATTCTGTTATTTTGATTAAAGTTCACCCGCTTTTGATTGACATTGACTGGTTCGGGATTTATATTGAAGTAGCATCGAAGTCATAATAAAAAATGAGATACGGTTCGATTGAAGGAGGGTATCTTGCAGAAAACCCCAGTTTTAGCCAAATTATTTTGGGTCTTTTTTAAAGTCGGTTCATTAACATTTGGGGGAGGGCTTACCATGCTCCCGCTGATTCAGCAAGAGGTTGTTGAAAAACAAAAATGGGTTTCCGAAGAAGAAATCGTTGATGTCTTCGCTATTTCCCAATCAGTGCCGGGGGTGATCGCCATTAATTCTTCGATTTTTATCGGAAACAAAGTCGCTAAAGTTCCGGGGGCTGTTGCAGCGGCACTTGGAGTGATCCTTCCGGCATTTTTGTCGATTATTTTAATCCTAATCGCATTACTGCGCTTTCAGAATAACGTTTATGTTGAAAAAGTCTTAAGCGGGATCCGGGCGGCATCGGCAGGGTTAATCCTTTTGGCAGCGATTAAACTCGCTAAAAACATATTAAAAAGTAAATTGGCCTGGATTATTGCAATCGCATCATTTACGGCAATCCTTTTATTTAATATGAATGCAGCATGGACAGTTGTGGGCGGAGGCCTTGTTGGTTACTTTGCGAATATGTTGCAGCGGGCCCGTGCCTATGAAAATAGGAGAAAACCATGATAACTTATTTGAAGCTGTTTTCGATATTTTTTCGCATTGGCCTCTTTAGTTTTGGAGGCGGATATGCGATGTTGCCAATGATTTACCAGGATATTCAAACATTTGGGCTCATGTCGGCCCACGAATTTTCCAATGTAGTGGCCTTATCCCAAATGACGCCGGGGCCGATTGCCGTAAATGCTGCCACTTATGTTGGTTTTAAATCAGCTAATCTTTTGGGGGCCGTCTTTGCAACCATTGGAGTATCCCTGCCTTCATTCATCCTTATACTTTTAATTGCTTCCTTTATGAATAAGTTCAAAACGAACCCCGGGATTCAAGCGGTGTTAACCGGAATAAGGCCGGCGACAGTTGGAATGATCGCTTCCGCCGTATTCTTTTTTGCAAATACGTCCATTATACATAAGGGATTTTTCAGTTTGGGAATGTTTAAAAATCCGCTCCATTATATCAGCATTCCCGGAATGATTATTTTCGCGTTTATACTTATCGGGACTCGGTATTTAAAACTTGGGCCGATAACTTTAACGATCCTGGGTGGAATTTTAGGATTGCTTATCTTTTAAGAGAACAAACCATTATATTGCCGAAGGAATTATTGAGCGAACGTCTAATTTTATAAAAATGCACAATTTTGGAAATTAGTTTGGATGAAACAGGTGCCGAAAAATGGCTTCACGGAGGTTTTCATGAAGGTCGTGAAAATAACTTTGTCATTTGTGGCTTTGCTCTTGTTATCTGTGGCTCCAACTTATGCCTGGTCAGATTGGCTAACTTTGAAGACGGACCATTTTACGGTATTTTATAAACCCGGCCACCAGGAGGACGCGACCCAAGTACTGCAAACTTTGGAATATTACCGGCCTCAGATTGAAAAGCTTTGCGGTAATCAAGAGCTTCATGTATCGATAGTCATTGACGATGCCGGGATTTATTTTAACGGTACCACAGACCCAACGAATGCCCGAATTCATTTGTTTCAAGCCCACCCGGGCGGCTGGGCCGGTACCCAGGACTGGTGGTCTTTGGTTGGAGTTCACGAGTATACTCACGAACTCTCGCTTACCAATACCTCTGGTTTATGGAAAGTGCTTAATGAAATTTTGGGGCCGGGGAGCGATATCTTTTTTCCAAACTTGTTGACGCCGGGATGGATCATCGAGGGTATTACTCCCTATAGTGAATCTCAGATAACTCCCTATCAAGGCCGCCTCAATGATGGGTTATTCGATTCTTATATTGCCACCCGGGTTAAGGATGGCCGTTTCTCCTCCATCTTGGATGCCACTTTTGGTCCTTTCGAATATCAACAAGAGGGGATTTATACCTATGGTGGGGAATTTGTGAATTACCTCGCTAAAACTTACGGGGAAGAAAAGTTAACTCAATTTTTTACAGTGAACGGTCGACAACCGGGAGCTATTTTGTTTATCCCGGCTATCGGCATTGACCGCAGCGCCAGACAGGTCTTTGGGAAAACCTTTCGCCAGCTTTGGCAGGATTGGCAACAAAGTGAAAGTATCCATTACAAAGACTTTCAATATGAAGGAGAACAACTGACCAGGCGTGGCTGGGACATTACCAATTTGACGCTGAATCAGCGAAAACTATACTATCAACGCATTTATCCAACGAAAACAGGAGCGTTTACAACTTATCATTCCTATGAGATCGTCGAACGGGATCTACTAACAGGCTCTGAAAAAACCATTATTTCTACAACCTCCGACTTCACCTCAGCTTTTAAGGTGAGAAACGGTAAATTGTATTATGCCACCGAAGATGAAAAAACCGGTTATGCCAATAGTAAGGCTTTAAGCTATGGTTTATATGCGCGCCTCCATCAATACGACTTGGCCACCGGTAAAGATCGAATTGTGTTAAACGATGAAATCCGTGGCTTTGAAGTGATGCCGGACGGTACAATTTTATATAGCCGGCAATTAAAAAATGGCTATGGTTCCGAACTTTATCAATATACTCCTGCAGACCGGAAAAAGAAATTATTACTCAGCTCGCCTTATTTGATCAATGAGATTGTCAGTGACGGAAGAAGTATAATCGTAGATGCCCAACGCGATTGGGAGAGTGGTAATATCTACCGTCTGAACCTGGAGGCCAAAGAATTTGAACCTTTAGTGCAAACCCCCTATACTGAACGCTGGCTCTCATTATCCGGGAACCGGTTGTTTTTCACCGCCAACTATCAGAAAGTAAGTTCTATCTATTGCTATGATTTAGGCAGCGCTAAAATCAGCCGAATGACCGAAAACGGCTGGATCGGCACTGCTGCGTACGATGAAACCAATGATAAACTGTATTTTGCCGAATTGAATTCCTATGGTTTAGATCTTTATCAGGAACAAGCTCAGTTTAAAGATTATCAATTACCAAGTCTGCCGCCCACTGTTCCGCCGACACTTTCTCTGGATAGTAAAGAAATCACCGCCGGAACCTATCGTGGCAATTTAAAAAACCTTACCCCTAAATTTTGGTTGCCGCTGATCGATAGTGAGAAGCATGAATACGGTCTAATGGTTACCGGAGGCGATGCGGTTGAAGACTTTCCAAGCTATACTGCAACAATCGTTTATAACACCGAAAAAGAGAAGTATGAAGGCGACTTGACCATGCCGATTAATTTCTTCGCGCCGCTCCAGGTATCGTTAACTTGTTCGGATTGGGATGAGCGTTCTAATCAACTGATGATCGCCTATCCTTTGATTTCCCATATATCTCCAGGTTTATCCAACCTCAATCTGGGAACATACCTAACCTATGAAGATGACTATAAGGGCCCGGAGATTAAACCCTTTGCTGAAATCGGTTTTAAATATCCAAAAACAAATTTGTCGTTAACGGTAAGCGCTCCCCGGTCAAAGTTAAAAAATGATGGGAACCGTTATGGGTTGTACTCTGATTTGGAATTGAAGCAATATTTTGCCGATAATGAAATCAGTCTCAGTGCACAATCAATAGATGATCCGGATAACCCTGATGATGTATTTATCACGATTCGCGGCTACGATGACGAACTGGCCGCCAAGCGGGGGAAAATGTTTACTTTAGAGTATTCACGGCCACTCTATAAAATTCGCAAGGGCCTTTGGAACCCCAGCGTTTACTTGGGAGATCTGACCGGTACACTTTTTGACGACCAGGCTATTCCGGAGAATGGCAGGCGGCAGGAATCGTATGGTTTGGAATTGCATCTCGAAACCAAGGCTGCCTATAATGACCTATCCCTCGATTGGGGACTGCGGCTTGTTCAAAATCTGGAAGGGGATAACCGGATTGAGATTTTTGTGAAGTCGCTGGAATAAGCTTACCGAAGAACTTGACGCAAAGAATAAAAATTCGTATAATTTAATTAGCTATTTTAGCTAATGTGGTAAGAATGGGGTATATCGGATGATTATTAATGCGACCGACCTCAAAAACAATCTTGGCAAATACCTGAGACTTTCAGCCCGGGAAGAAATCCTGATTACCAGTAACGGTAAAACGATCGCTAAATTATCCGGATATGAAGCGGTTGAGAATGTTGATATTAGTCCAAATTCCCTGCGCGAACAGGCGAAAACCTATAACATGTTTCCAAGAAAAGCTACTTTTGAAGAGTTTCAGGAGCTAACAGAGAACAGTGATGAACGGTATGAGTATATTGACGGAGAAATTTACTTTTTAGCTTCCCCTAAAACAATTCATCAAAAAATCCTCGGTGAACTGTATTATATTTTTTATAACTGGTTTCAAGGCAAAAAATGCCGCCCGATGCTTGCGCCTTATGATATTACTTTGAAGCGGAATTCCGAAAATATTAATGTCGTTCAGCCGGATTTGATGGTGATTTGCGATCTTGAAGAGCATATCAATGAAAAGGACTATTATATGGGTGTTCCGGCGCTGGTGGTGGAGATTATATCTGAAAGCACCCGCAGTAAGGATTTTGTGAAGAAGCTGGATCTGTATATGTCCACCGGGGTTAAAGAATATTGGGTGATAAACCCTTTAAACCAGGAAGTTATCATTTATTTCTTTGAGAATGGTGATATCGTTAAAAACCAGACTTTTAAGAATGATGAAAAGGCTTTATCCTATTATTTTTCCGGGCTGGAAGCCGGTTTGAAAAGGATTTTTTGTTAGATTATCGATCATGGATTGAATCTGTCTTTTCGTTTTTTCATGGAAAAAAGGAGACTGCCTTTGGGCAACCTCCTTTGAATTATTTTATTGACTAACAATAGAAATCAAATTACAAGAATAATAAGTCCGATTAATCTATTAATAAATTTCAATCGTGTAATGGCAGCTATAATTGGCTGTCTTTTTTAATGAGATGATCAGTTCCTTATCTTTCAATTCACCGTTGAAGTCATCGGTATCGGCGATACCATGCCATGGTTCCACACAGATAAAAGGAGCATCTTTGGCTTGCCATATTCCCATATATGGGAGATCTTCACAGGACAAAACCACTTTTTTGGAGGTTTTATCATTTCTAAGGGTAACTTTTTTGGAATGGATATTTTTAAAAACCATGGCTCCGTCGTAAAACATTTGGTGGTTTAGGCGAAGAACCCTATTATTTTCAAGGGCAACCGGAGCCGACTTACCGCTGACAATGACATTGGCACTGTTCATATAGAGTCTTTCCAGCTTTTCGGCAGATTCGAACTCGATATAATAGTCTTCAAAACTGGTTTTTTCGTCCAGGGGACAGTTAAAACCGGGATGGGTTCCGATTTGGAAATACATTGTTTTATCATCGAGATTTTCAACTTTGTATTCCACCCAGATTTTATTGTCCGTCAATGTGTAGGAAATAAAGAGGTTGAATTGAAACGGATACATTTTCAGCGTTTCTTGGCTGTATGAAAGTTTAAAAACTGCTTTAAGGTCGGTTTCTTCAACCAATTCAAACTCATTCTTTCTGGCAAAACCATGGTTGCCCAACTGGTAGACTTTCCCGTCAACTTTCATTTCACCGTTGTTTAAGGCGCAAACAATGGGAAACAATACAGGCGAGTGGCTTGCCCAAAAGGTTTTGTCGCCATTCCAGATATATTCGGTGTCGCACGTGTGCGCGTCCCCAAGTTTTTTAAAGCTTACGAGTTCGGCCCCAATGCTACTGATTTCTGCGGTAAAAACTTTATTGCTTAAGATTTTATTCATCGATTGGTTCCTCGTCCTTTATAAAATTTATTGGTATTAATTTTATCACTTTTTAAATTTCATATCAAATAACTATAAAGGCTATAATATTAGACTATTTTATGATTTGATGGGTGACACTCTTTTTTCATGTTACGTTTTTTAATTGATCCTTTTGTAATGCGGACAGATTGTACGGCATAAGTTGCAAGCATTGAAAAAGTCGCCTTTTTCTTTACCTTTTGGCAGAAATTTTGCGGCACTTGTGATGTTCAATCGTTATACTATCCAATGCTTTAAATGCCAATAAAAATAGATCCCAGAGGATTGTTCGACTTGAAATTCATAAAAATTAATATTACCCGACATAGTATAATTGTAGCGAAATATGATCGATTCAAACCATTCAAATAAACAACGTAAAAGGATTACCCGAATTTTTAGGATTATGGATGGAGAATGGAGGCTGGTGCATCTTCACGGCTCGTTTGAAGACCCGGAAATGCTGCGTATATACCAACAAGCGACCGGATCGGATCGACCCGTCCGAGAGTAATCTATCATTATTAAATAGAATTGATTATAAAATACATTGGGTAGACACAGGAGATAGTCATAATCAGAGGAGATGAGTAAAGACTTATCCCTCTTTCTATTTTTAGTCGATTATTTCACCTAAATAAACTTATCAGTCACAAAGCGGAACGATCCGGTTCATTATTTTTTTCAGATTTTTCATTTGTAAGAATATTATAATGCTGTACCTTATTGTTAACTAACTCCCAATATTGTTGTAGTTCAGCTATTTTTTCCTCAATACCGTGCTTATGATCCAGCATAATCTGCCTACGACTTTGTATCGTTTCAGTGCCTTTGAGAGAGAGTTCAACATAGCGTCTTATCATCGAGATCGACATTCCGGTCTTACGAAGACAATGCAATAAATTGATCCATTCAATATCCGTATCCTTAAAGGAGCGATTTCCATGAATATCGCGTTCAATGGATGGTAATAAGCCCGCTCTCTCGTAATATCTGAGTGTATAGGGACTTAAATTGACCTTTTTTGATACTTCCTGAATCGTATACCCCATAGCATCCTCCTGTTTTTTGGAACTATTCGAACCTAATTTTGCTTTCCCTTCTTGAAAGGTACTTTTTATTACAATTTATTCTTCTCAAGTGAGAACGAATAGATGGGAGCCTCTGTATTGGGTGATTATGAAAAATGGTATTGACTTTCAGCGCGCTCTAAGGGTTAAGCTTTTATTGTCTGATGGGTTTCCATACAAAATATTTTGAAAGAGGGGAAAAAAGTGAAAGAATTTGAAAACAAAACGGTAATTATTACTGGAGGCAGTTCAGGAATTGGGAAGGCTACCGCTATTGAATTAGCTAATCAAGGCGCTTCGGTAGTGATCGCCGGTCGCAATGATGATGTAGGGAATAAAGTGGCCAATGATATTAGGGCTGGCGGTGGCGAAGTTACATATATCAAAACTGATGTAACCGATGATAATCAAGTAAAATACCTAGTCAAAAAAACTTTAGAAACGTATGGAAAATTGGATCTGGCTTTTAATAACGCGGGTATTGAGCAACCACCCATGCCGCTCCCGGAACAAACAGAAGCATTATATCAACAGGTCATGGATAGTAACGTGAAAGGAGTTTGGTTATGTCTTAAGCATCAAATTCCTGCAATGTTGCAAAATGGCGGAGGCGCTATTGTGAATACATCTTCGTTTAGTGGAACCATAGCCTTTGCGACAATTCCGATTTATGTTGCCAGTAAACATGCTGTTGTCGGATTAACAAAAGCTGTTGCTTTGGAGTATGCCAAAAGTAATGTGAGAATTAATGCAATTTTGCCGGGATCCGTTGAAAACACAGGTACTTTTGAACGAAGTTTCGGAGGCGATCAAGCATCGATTGAATGGGCAAAATCTATTCATCCCATGGGCCGGCTAGCGAAACCGGAAGAAATTGCCCATGCTGTCATATATATGTTATCGAATAAAGCAAGTTTTCTTACGGGCCACTCATTAGTTATTGATGGAGGATATACGGCGGGTTAATCAGCATGGATCCCCCACCCAGGTAAGTGCCAATATACATAAGATTATTTTCGACATACTGTAAATCATGAGAGTTAGGCCGGGAAGAAGGAGCCTCTGCTCCTTTTCCGGCATAAGCAGCTTTTCTTGCCTTACATAAGAATTCAATGATTTCTTCATCGATATAATGCTGTTGGTTAACAGTGTCCTTTAGGCAATCCAAGTTATCATAATTTTTTACAAGTTTATCGATACTGATTCTAAATAAATCACTTAAAGCAATAAGTTTTTCGATATCGGGAAAAGACTGCCCCACTTCCCACTTTGCCACTGCCTGTCTTGATACCCCAATTTTTCCGGCTAGCTTTTCCTGGGACATTCCTCTTTGTTTTCTTAGTAATTGTAATTCTTCTTGAAATTTCGTTTTGATCACCTCCGTTTAAGAATACAAAAATTATAGTCCTATGTCTACCAACCAAAGCTAACAAAGATGACAAATATCAGTTGCCCATGAAAGTTTGGGAAGTTTATCCTATCTATGACCATACTCAAAACGATCATAAATTACAAAGTGGATATTCCGAAGTCCGGATTGCCATTAAAAAAAGAAAAACGGTGAGGAGAAGAACATCTGAAAGAGGGTAACGGGTTCCGTTTTGAGAGCAAAGTCAATAAAGGTTATGGCCGTATGATGTCATAGCCCTCATTGCTAAGTGTCTGTAATGCACATTCAAGGTCTTTTTCCTTCACTAAAATATAATCGGTATTATATGTAGAAATGGCGAAGATGCTCACACTAACGCTGGCAAGTGCTGTAGAGACTATTGACAAGATGCCAACTAAGCCAAAATCAAGTATGCCCAGTATTTTAAGGGCCCGCCATCCTCTTTCACATAGCACTTTTTCAGGTATAACCATTTCAGAACAAACAATTGACAGTTCGTCGGATGTTTTCGTAATTGAAAAAAAATCTCCTTGGTAAGCCCATATTGGAATGTCCTGACTCGGATC
>JAEZKW010000313.1 GCA_023415375.1 Bacillota bacterium | reverse complement strand
ATTGAAAGGGCAGTTTCGCCTTTGGTGGTTTTTACATTCACATTGGCTTTTTTATCAATCAGAATTTTGGCAATTTCCACATAATTTTTCTTGGCTGCATACATCAAGGCAGTGAGGTCATTACCATCTTTGGCATTGAGATTGGCCTTATTATCCACCAGCAATTGCACAATATCTTTAAATCCTTTTTCAGTGGCGTTAATGAGGGCCGTATAGCCATAGAAATCGTCTGGTTCATTGATTTTAATTTTCTTTTGGGCCAGCAACAGTTTGACAGTATCAGTTTGGCCATAATAGGCGGCATACATTAAAGGAGTCCAGAAACCCATGGCTTTGCCGCGGAAGTTTTTGTCATTGACTTTAACGTTAATGTCGATGCCCTTGGCGATGAAAAGATTGATGACATCAGTTTTCCCATATCGGGCTGCCAGACAAAGGGCTTCACCGCATTGTTCCAACTTGATTCCTTTGGATAATAAAGCATCGGCCACTTCCTGATTGCCGTTCACGGCTGCCGAATTTAAGGCTGCAGTAAAATCGTCGGGGTTGATGTTTTTAGGTAGCAACAATTTAATGATGTCGGTATAATTCTTGTCGGCTGCGATTAAGATGGGGGGTTGTCCTAAATTTTGTTTGGCATTTACATCCGCATCTTTCGCAAGCAACATCTTTACGATTTCCGGTTGATTTTGTTGAACGGCAAAAATCAGGGCAGTTTCCCCTTTATTGCCTTTGATGTTCACATCAGCACCTTTTTCCAATAAAAGCTTTACAATCGCCTGATTACCCTTTTGAGCAGCCAGCATTAAAGATGTTTGGCCGTTATTTCTTTTGGCGTTAACATCGGCTTTGGCATCAATCAACAACGGAACAACATCTGCAGCGCCGTTATCAGCAGCCAGGATTAAGGGGGTTTGTGCGATAGCGTCTTTGCTGTTGGCGTCAGCGCCTTTGGTCAATAATAATTTAACGGTATCCGGAGAATTTTTAACTGCAGCAAGAGCCATGGCAGGATTTAGATCATCGGCGGAAGCTCCCTTATCGAGCAAAAGGGCAACAATAGCGGCATTGCCATTTTCTGCGGCGGTTAGCAAAGGAGTGGTGATCTCACTGGTTCCTTTACGGGCTTTAATATTTACAGTGGCGTTTTTTTCAATCAATAAATTAACAACTTCTGCAGAACCGCTGCTGGCAGCGAACATCAAGGGTGTCCAACCGGTTTTGATTTTGGCATCAACATAAGCGCCTTTTTCCAAAAGCATTTTTACGGTAGCGGCATCGCCTTTTTCAGCAGCGTTGACTAACGGGGTCCGGCCGTCTTTGTCGGTGGTATTGACGTCGGCGCCTTGAGAAAGTAATTGTTCAACTTGAGCGCTATCACCATTTTGGCAACTGGTGAGCAAGGCAGTATTTAATTCATCTTTATTGACTGTCGGTGTGGGTGAAGGCGAAGGTGTAGCATTATCGGCCATGACAGTTATTGACACAATGGCGAGGATACAAATCAAAATGAGCCCTAATGACCAAATCCGTTTAAGCATCTTCAGTACGCTCCTTTGCATTGATGTGAACAGGAAGATTCAAAACCAAACCGGGAGAAAAGCAAGACTTTTTCCTAAGCTTTATCTGACGATAGCATAAACCGTAAGCTTTCGTCAGATTTTGGAAGTCGGTTATTTTCCCAATTTTAGTTAAATCTTTCCTATATGTTCATATTATATTGCAATTCTTCCATAAATTAAATATATTATTTTTTTATATTTCGGCTTCTTTTATAAAATATGAGAAGTTTAATTTCACCTTTAGATTTGGGAAAGCTTTTGAAAAGAAAAGTTCATAATAAAATAGGTTTTGTGAATAATAATGAAGGGAGGGATAGTTATGGTCTCTTTTTTGGCTTTCATTGGGATCATCGTTATTTGCATTTACACGGTATTATTTGCTATTACTGAACTTAAGAAAAAAAATTATCCTGGATTTTTGGGGATAATTTTTTTAGTCATCGCCATTTTGGTATTGCCTTTTTATCTATTATTTTTAAAAGGGTGAAATTGCCAATCGTTGCTAGCTGAGTTATTGCGAGGTTTATCGTGGATGAGGCGGCCGGAATTGTACTCCCACTCGGCGAATCTCAACTTTCACCTTAACATCGACCTTAGCATCCTTAAATTTATCAGGCCAGTTGTAACGGTCCCAGTCGGCTCCGGTTAGCATTGTGTTACGAACCTTGATGCCAAAACCGAATACATCAGAGTTATATTGTTGAGCTTTTTTGATTGCCCTTATCGTTCTTTCTTCCAGCTCGCGGGCTATTCGTTTACCCAGGGATGCTTCTTTTTTAGGTTCCGTATAATCGATCCCACTTTGGATGCTGATCAACTCGGCTTCCATTTTTACTTTGACGTGAAAGAGATCTTGGTTATTTTTGTGCTGATACTGGATTTTCGGATAGGTGCTGGTTATTAATCTATAAGTGATTTGGTAATCTTTTTTAAACGGATCGCCAATCGATAATAGAGCCTCATGAAAATTATGGGTGAGTATCTGCAAAATTTGAGTTTCATAAATATCGAAGGATCCAATCACTTTATCTCGTTTAAAAATTGCAGTACCCAGAAACCGAACGTCTTTAGCCTCGGGAGGTTTTTTGGATGGACCTGACTGGCCGCCACCACCTACTTTTTGTCCTTTTCCGGATTCCTGATCCTGCCCTCCCGATTGTTCCTGGTACTCATCGGGATCTTGACTATGAAACCTACCTAAAAGCGGAAGATAGTTTTCCTGAGCCTTGGCTTCATAACGATCCATGAAGTCATTTAAAGTGATCATGGGAAACATACCGGAAAAACGGGTTATGCGGGAAAAATCTCTAAAGTATTGACCAGGGTTTGGTTCGAGTTTCGGTCTAACCTTCATTACGTCGACCGGTTTACCCTGACAGATAAAAATATTTAAAGTCCGACGCATTACGCGGTAACGAACCAGTGTATCAATCCATTTCCGGACACCCTGTCTCGCCAGGTCTTCTCCAAATATGAGTACGGAATTTTGCAACAAAGTGACTTCCCGGCTTAAAGTGGTGTTCATTAAGTTAAAGCCTTCAAACCCGGTCGGGGCTTGTTCCGAGAGTAGAAAAACACCGGTATCTTCTCCGCCCCCGCCTCCGGGCTCTCCTCCTCCTCCTTTGAGCTTTGACGGGATGGCGATTAGTGTGGTGATAGTTACACCCTTGCCACCGGGGCCCAGATCCAAGCCTAAGGCTTGTATAAAGGCTAAACCCTCTAACTCATGCCGGTCCCAACAACCGTTTAAAGCCAGTGCCAATAATAAAAGGACGGGCAAAAGAATCTTCTTATTCATTTTCATTCGTTTGGTCACCCTGATTTTTCTTAATGATTAATGAAGTCAGCCATAACAACAAAGGAACACCAAATGCTATAACCGAATAGTACTTGCCAATCTGAAAGTCGTTCACGATGACCGCTTGGGTCATTGAAGTTGGAATCAAACTAATGGTAAATACCAAAACAGCAATGGGGATGGAGAGCGGACGGTAATCCCGGATCCGAAAAGCTTGGGCAAAGCTTGTCACTGTACCGTAAAACAAGCCCAATAACTGAATGGCTGCAGTAAAAAACCATAGGAAAACAAAGACCGCTTCAACCCGTTGGATAAATTCTTCCAAGGAAATAAGCCGGGCTAACTGAAAGACTGGAAAGATTAATTCGGAAGCTGCAATGTAATTAAAAACCAGCACTACAATAGCAACGGTTACCATATTTATCAACATGGCAATTACAATACTATAAATACCGACCCCGAGTATCTTGGACTTATTGGCGATCAAAGGGGCAATTAGACCGAACAAGAGTATTTCTGAAAAAAGGGAAATATTTTGCCCGGAAGCTTTCAATAGTTTTAAAGGTCCTGTCCCTAAAACTGGCGCTAGATGCTGGATGTCAGCATGGGATAGGCTAAAAGATACGATAATCACCAACCCTAGTAATAAATAAGGTCCGAAAAACCAAGCGACCCGGGAGATAGTTTCAATGCCGAGCAGGCACCCATAGATTACCAATACCAGTAAACAGGAAGTGATAACACTAATGGGTGTGCGAGGTAATATAGATAGGATAAAGCTTTCAACGAATTGACGCAAAAATAAGGAAGTGATGGTCAGGAAAAACAGAAAGAATATGGTCCCGATGGCCCCACCGATTATAGGGCCGCCAATAACACGGGCGATTTCGATAATGTTTTGACCGGGGAACTTCCGAACTAGAAAATAAATGAACAAAAAGCCAATCATACTTAAAATTCCCGATAATAAGACAATGAACCATCCTGCGGCTTCACCAAGGAGTGCCATATCACGCGGAAATGAAAGAAAAATTTTTCCCGAAATCACGATAATGAGCAGAGTTAGAGCTTCGCGGTGTCCGATATGTTCTTTCATCAAGATTCCGATTCATCTCCTTCATTTTTACCTTGCTTGGGCCGGTCCCAAGGACGGGTTTTTTTGTCCTGACGGATTGAGTCAAGGGGGTTTAAGAAAAAAGGCCGAAAACGTTGATTGAAGGCTTTAGGTCTGACGATACGATCGGTTGATTGAGACCGGAACGGTGTAATCGGTGAAAGAAACGGCACTCCAAAACTGTTCAAGGTTGCGGTATGGAGAACCATGATAAAAATACCAAATGCTATCCCAAAAAAGCCTAATACACTTGCCAGTATCGTAAAACCGAACCGCAACAAGCGTATGGTAAATGACGCGTTGTAATTGGGTACTACGAACGAACCAAGAGCCGTAATTGCCACAACGATAATCATAATAGGACTGACAATAGAGGCAGCAACTGCAGCTTGTCCCAGAATCAAAGCTCCGACAATTCCTATCGTAGGTCCAATGACCCCAGGGATACGGATACCGGCTTCGCGAATGAGTTCAAAGGAAAACTCCATGAATAAAATCTCGACAATAGCCGGAAATGGAACCGTTTCTCGTGCGGCCGTCATCGCCAAAAGTAGAGCGGTAGGGATCATTTCCTGGTGGTAATTGACCACTGCGATATAAAATGCCGGCAACAGCAAAGCGATAAAAGTCGATGCCGCCCGGATTAAGCGTAAAAAGTTGCCAAAAGGCCAGCGTATATAATAGTCTTCGGCGGCATGAAGAAAAATCGTAAATGTGGTGGGTACTACCAGCGAAAATGGGCTGTTTTGCATGACAATTCCCACGTAACCTTCGCGAATATGGGCAGCCAGCCGATCCGGTCTCTCAGTCGAAAGCATTTGAGGGATTAAGGACCTTGGATGGTCTTCTAGAAATTCTTCGAGAGCGCCTGTCTCAGCTATATAATCTGTCGTTTCACTAATGGTTTTTATCCGGTATCGCACTTCTTCGACTAGTTTCGGATTGGCAATATCTTTAATATACATAATCCCGACAAGCGTTCGACTGCGCCGCCCCACCCGGAGTATTTCAGTGATTAGTTTTGGATCTTTTATATAACGGCGGACATTGGCTGTATTGGCCCTAAAAGTCTCAGAAAACGACTCCTGGGGACCCCGAACCACATGCTCAGTACCGGGCTTTTCGATCCCGCGATGTTCCCAACCTTTGGTCTCAATCACCAAGGCCTCGTCGGATTTATCAATCAGCAGAACACTGGAACCATCCAAAACACCGTTAATAATGTCGCTTAATTTGGTATTTTTAACAATCTGGCTTTCGGGAAGCAATTTTTGGGATATGGTTTCGATGGGGTTTTTGGTGGAGATTTCTCCCGGACTTAAAATCATTAAAGGCTCTAACACTGCAAAGTTTTGGGTATTACGATCAGCCATCCCATCTATATATATAATGAGAGCATCCAAGTCTAAGCCGGGGATTTTGAAGTCCCGAATGACAAAATCCATATTGGTAGGAATTTCAAAGATTTCCTCCAACAGGCGGCGGTTCTCTTTTAAGTTTTTGCTGAGGGTTTTCTCAGCTTCAGATTTTTCATTTTCGATGGGTGGGCGTTTAAACGATCCATCGATTGCCCCCGGGAAAGAAAATTGTTTTTCTTGCCTCCCGAATTTAAAGATTTTTCTTACCAGATTCCAGATTTTCATTGGTTGCCTCCCTAATACTAAGTTGCTTTCAATAGGATAATAACTTGAAGAAGCAACAGTATTAAATAGCTTCTGTCATTATTTACAGTTTCATACTTTTTAATTCCCTGATTCCTTTTTAGTTGGTTGTTGCAGTTTATGGTTTATTGTTTAATAAGTATCGAGGTGGCTTTGGTGAAAAAGATCAAAGGTAAGGCTCTACAATTAGGAAATACAATTGGTGTAGTTGCGCCAGCCAGCCCTCTGCATTCTCTTGATGATATTACCAGGGCGACATCTAAACTTGATGAATTTGGATATTCTATAGTACTGGGCAATACAGTCATTCCTATGGAGGGAGATTTGGCAGGCACCGATATCATCAGGCAGGCTGACTTGGAGAGACTTTGGCAGAATGATGAAATTCGTGCGATTTGGTGTCTGCGGGGGGGTTACGGGAGCATAAGGTTATTACCCCAGTTATGGTATGGTTTATTTGGGAAAAAGCCAAAAATTATGATTGGATTTAGTGATATCACTGCACTGGAAATGGCTTTGTGGTCAGAGGTCCGCTTGGTGACCTTTCATGGGCCGGTTTTGACCAGTTTAGAAGGAGAATTTGCAATCAATCAGGCTTTGGGAATTTTAAGAGGAGGCAGAAATTCAATTGAACTGGAATGGCCTCCGGAAAGCCGGGAAAACTATATCCCTATTTATAGTGGTAAAGCCCAAGGGATTATCTTAGGTGGAAATCTGGCGACCCTTACATCATTAATGGGAACCCGGTTTTTACCCAATTTAGACGGGGTTATATTATTTTTGGAAGAAGTTGGGGAGCCGTCTTACCGAATTGATCGAATGTTAACCCAGCTTATTATTTCGGGAATTCTTTCTACAGTGACTGCAGTCGTTATAGGAAGGTGTATCCCATTACCCGATCAAGATGAAAATCAACTTGTTAAAGTATTTACCGAAAGATTAAGTACCTTAAAATGCCCCGTAGCCTATGGTTTTCCGATTGGACATATCGTCAATCCATGGACCATTCCCCAAGGGGTTATGGCTGAGGTCGATATCGACAGAGGAAGTCTGATTTTATTAGAAAATCCGGTGGAATAAATTCATTTTTGTATTGAGATAAAGATCCAATACCCGTTCCCTGGTCCCAGAATTCCCTAATTTTAGGCATTTCACTAATGATTACAGCTCCTGTTTTGGCGCTTGAAAGAGGAATATTTTATAATGTAGCGAAATACCTTAATATCTTTCTGCTTAACCTTTGGAACGAAAGTTTATTATGAACGTTTTGTTGATCTAGGAAGAAGGAAGGAGCAAATCAATTGAAAAAAATAGCCAGTCTTATTGTGATTGTATTATTAATAGGTATTGCGATACCGGGTATAACTATACCGGCCTGGGCTGAGGAAAATACCTCTAAGGGAGATTTTACCGGCCTCTTTGGCAATAAGAGTTTGTTACAAGGCGACTTTAAGCTCACTGATAAGTTTACCCTGGATGCCGAGGCGGGAGAAGTAACTGATTATGTATCTGAAAAGAAATATAATAATGAACGGGATTATTACCTTAGAACTGATCTGCGCTATCAAGCCAATAGTTGGTTGGGGATTAAAGTTGGGGGACGATACGACTCGCAGCCTGATGAAACAATACCCTATGCCGGTATCGACTTTGCGGCTCCGTTTGGCACAAGCAACCTGAGACTTACCGGTTTCTACAATTACAACTATGAAGGTAAAGATTGGCAAAACTATGAAATTGCATGGCGAATTGAGATGTACAAGCATCAATATATTTTTACCGGAATCAGTGGCAATGCCGGTGATGGATTTAAACCGTACACTTATAATTCCCAGAATGATCCGCAATTCTTTCTCCGTGGCGATTTCTCCGGAGCTTGGAGTAAATTTAGCTTGAATTTTAAACCATTACTGTACGCCTCAGCAGAAGTTTTCACAGATACTAGTTTTCGATTCGCTTTGAGTGACCGTACCAATTTGCTTTTGAATTTTAACGATTATTACGACCATAACATGAAATACCGGTTGGGGATTGAGCATAAATTTTGATAGGGGGCATGATTGATGCGACGTTCTACGACCGCGCTGATCGCTTTTTTCTTGATTGTAGTGGGAATTGGCGGATTTCTTTGGGGACGCGCCGGCATGTTTCCATTCGAGCGGGCAAGTATTGAAGCGCCAAAAATAAAGTCTGATTTAAATGGTAGAACTAGCGAGATTGATGTTGTCGTATTCTTTTTAAAGCCTGCGGCCGCTAATTTTAGTTTAAAACCAGTGTTATATCGGGTGAAAATGGATCAAGATTTGCACATTCAAGCCCTCAATGCTTTATTTGCAGGTCCACCGACTGGGTCGAAATTGTTACCGCTATTTCCTAAGGATACCAAGGTCATAAACCTTTCTATCAAAAAAGGGATCGCCTATTTAAACTTAAGTTCGAATGTCACTGGGCTTAATGTAGGCGCTTCTACAGAAATGCTGGCCGTTGCATCCATAGTGAATACGCTGACTAAATTTCCAGATGTTTTTCGGGTCAAAATTTTGGTTGAAGGAAAAGAAGTTGAGTCTTTAGCAGGTCATGTCGATGTTTCGGGACTCTTAGGCTATAATGATCAGGTGGTTGATCCGGAACTGTTCTAGAAGCTATGTCTCTCCTGGTTAATGAATTTATGAACAAATTTCACAAGCTCCTTCGGGAGCTTTTTTGTGTGCGAGAATAAAAAATTGAATTTCAGATAAATTGCGTGCCGGTAGCAGTTTAGTTTCTGTGGAAAGGGATGGCTAAATTTTTGTGGAATTAATAAAGGCAAATACCTTCAAGGTATTAAGAAAATGAGAGGCGTTTTCGGGAGCAATACCGTAATATTTGGGAGGGAGTCTTTATGAGTTCCCCAATTGTTGTCATCATATCATCCGATATTGAATGGAGTATTATCGGCAAAATCTTTATAAAGCAACAACTCCATAGCGTTATCACTAATTCTCCCTTTGGCCAGTACTTTGAGAATGCGGAAATAGGACATAAAGTCATTTTCTTTCAGGGCGGTTGGGGGAAAATTTCTGCCGCGGCTTCCACGCAATATGTCATTGATCGCTGGTGGCCGGCGTTGATTATTAATTTGGGTACCTGTGGGGGTTTTCGGGGCCTTGTTGAAAAAGGTGCTATCATTCTGGTAGAAAAAGCAATAGTCTACGATATTACCGAACAAATGGGTTCTTTGGATGAATCCATAGCCCATTATATTACCGAGATTGATTTATCGTGGTTAACGGGGCCTTTTCCTCAAAATGTTCAACGTGCTTTGATGGTATCGGGAGATAGGGATGTGCTTTGTGAAGATATTGAAGCGCTTCATCAAAAGTATGGAGCGACGGCTGCGGATTGGGAGTCGGGCTCCATAGCGTGGGTGGCAGCCAAAAACCATATCAAAACGTTGATACTTCGAGGAGTATCGGATTTGGTCGGTTCGGATGGCGGGGAGGCATATCAAGGAAATGTCAAAGTATTTGAGGATAATGCTGAAAGTATATTAAGGGTATTCGTGGCCAATTTGCCGGAATGGATAAGCCGGTCAAAGTTATAAAAAAAGGAAAAGAGCTGAGTATTATGAAGCGGATCACTTGGATCATAATCATTGCAGTCATCATTTTAATTTTAGTATGTGCTCTGAATATGAGGTTTATTATTTACTATAGCAAACAAGTTCTCAGTCAGAATATCAAAGAATTTCCCACATCATGGCATCAAACTGGGAATATTCAATCATTCGAATCGACATATCACGAGGAGGATTTGAGACTGGTAAGGTTGGAGTTAGGAACCTCATCCGGACATGTTCGCAATCTTTACGGAGCGCCGCTTCGGACGAAAGTTATCACTGTCGCGTCTCCGAACAATGCTGATTACACTGTTTATTGTACATATTGGACTTATCCTGATTTTGAATTGGGTTTTCAAAATTCAGCTGAAAAAACTCGCCCTAGACCCCAGGATATCGGTCATCTTTTTATGATAACAGTTAAGACCGATAAATTTCAATCCTATCGCGGAATCAAGGTGGGGGATCCCATGGGTCTGGTCAAGAAAAGATACAGTGTTCCTTCACAAACGATTTATGATGACTTGGGTTCGATATTTTATGAATGGCAGCTTTCTTATATCAAGTTTGGGCAAATAAAAGGAAAAGTATCGGAAATTGAATTGGGTGAAAACGCGGATTGATTGGGAGAACTCAAATAGGAACCGGATATAAATCATTCAGGGTTTTGGGTGGAGAATGATAGTACACTTTGGGTCGTTAAAGGAGCCTTGAAGCTATGGAAATTATTAAACCCAAAATAATGGGGATTTTAAATATTACCGAAGACAGTTTTTCCGATGGCGGATATTATCTGAAACCCGAAATCGCTTTAAAAAAAGCAGTTCAGCTCATCGATGATGGAGCTGATATTGTTGACATCGGGGCAGCATCCAGCAATCCGGAGACCAGACCCGTCCCCCCTCAAGTGGAAATCGATCGCCTAAACCCGGTGATAGATTTGTTACATTCCAACCATGTCCCGGTTTCGATTGATACATTCAACCCGGTTGTTCAAAAGCATGTTATTCAAAAGGGAGTCCAATATCTTAATGATATTCAGGGATTTCCTAACCTTGAAATTTATCCTGAATTGGCGGATTCCGACTGTAAATTGATTGTGATGCACTCGATACAACGCTTAGGCCCGGCTACAGTGGTAGCAACAAAACCAGAGCAAGTATTCGCGGGGATTATTGAATTTTTTGAAGAACGGCTGAACGCTCTACATGATGCCGGTATTTCATCGGAACGGATCATTCTCGATCCGGGAATGGGGTTTTTCCTGGGTTCGAACCCGGAGTCTTCGATTTA
>JAEZKW010000293.1 GCA_023415375.1 Bacillota bacterium | reverse complement strand
AAAAATACAGTCACGAAACTATCTTACCCCGGTTTCCTATAAAAAGACGTGAACGAATTTTCGAAACCCATTTGCCGGTATGTCAAGATAGGCTCAGTTCCCCCAACCATTAAATAACCGCCGGGATTGAGGGCCTTCATAAATTTTTGATAAAGTTCTCCCTTGGCTTCCTCTGTAAAATAAATCACCACATTACGACAGACAATCAGGTCAAAATCCCCTTCAAAGTCATCCAATAATAAATTTTGAGCCCGGAATTCAACCAAATTTTTCGGAGGGTCTTTCAAAATATACAATCCGCCCCTCATGTCAAAATAACGAGGGAGTAAATCCGGAGGTACACTTTTAACCTCATTATAAGCATAAGCTGCATCTCTTGCTTTCTCTAAAATAACCCGATCAACATCCGAAGCGATTATCTTAGCACGGTGCTGGGCCTGAAGTTCATATAAAATGATGGCGATTGAATACGGCTCAGCCCCATCTGAGCAGCCTGCACTCCAGATACGGATTTGGGGTTTTTTCAGTAATTCCGGCAAAACATTTCGCCATAGCTCTTGAAAGCGTTCGGCATTCCGAAAGAATTCCGATACATTAATTGTTAATTTTTTTACAAACTCATTATATCTTTGAGGATTGTTTCGCAGAACCTCTATGAATTCATCGTATGATTTAAGATTCCACAAACCCATTAACGAGTTAATCCGGCGGTCCATTTGTTGGCTTTTATAACTGCCCAAATCAATTTGTGTTAATTCGGCGGCCATTTTTTTAAAGGTTGCATAATCCAAAATTCCTACTTCCTCCTCTGGAAAAATGTGAGGCTGTCCAAAAAGTGACTAAAATCAATAAAATATACAGAAAAGACAATTTAATATATATTTTATATCTTTAACCCTTAAACTTCCTTTTGGGACAGCCCCTTTCCCTGCCACCTATTTAAATTTCTACTTGACCAGCAATGTTCCTGCAAAAGATTGATCTCGCCTGTATAATGAACGACCGAATTCCGACTCTATGGAACTAATATTAAAACACCAACAACGGAAGATAAGGCTTTCCTCCTTGGCTAACAATTAATTATTCGCCCGAATGACTATTCAATCGTTTTTACAATCATTTCTATCGGTAATTTTTCCGGACCTTTGGTTGTTTTTATCGGATGACCTACCGGAATAACTGCCATAAATTCGCCTCCGGGTTCACCTAAAAATTCCAAAACTTCATTCTTAATTAAGTATAAGATCCCAAGCCATACTGTTGCCAAACCCAAAGATGTTGCTGCTAGTAAGAGGTTTTGAACTGCAGCGGCTGAGCTTTGAATTTCCATGGTCCGGAAAAAATCATGAGCCAATTCAAAATCAACCCCGAACAATTTGGTTCCATGGTTGATTAACTCGCCGGTATTGGCAACAGCAATTACAACTGGAGCGCTTGCCATGGAACGGGAAGCCATTCTTAATAACACCGAAGTCGACTTAGGAAACTCCGCAGCTTTTTTATTGACCAAATCAACCAGTTCGCGTTTTTTCTCACCTTTAATGATGATAAAATGCCAGGATTGCTGATTGTGAGCTGAAGGTGCCTTATTTGCTGCATCGATCAGGGTTAAAATATCTTCTTCAGATACCGGAGTTTCCATAAATGAGCGGATACTATGGCGATTGGCAATCGTCTTTAATGTTTCATTTCTTAATGATAAATTTTCATTTTGTTGCAACTTAAGTTGCCCCTTTCTTCACGCGCGCGCGCGAAACCATTGTAGATCAGAAGTAAGGTTGATCTTAGTTTAATAGCAATAATATATAAATTATATCACATAATATAAAACTAGTAGAACGCTTCGTAAATAAGTACATTGCGAGAATAGCCGAGAAACGCTCTATTTAAGTGAAATGTCTCTTCCAATTTTTATGCCTATTGATGGGACGTTAACTGGTCTATTTTGTTTTAATCTAAGAAAAATTCATTAAATATTCCTATTGATGAATATCCTAAACCTATACTCAACCCATAATTCAAACTACTATTTAAGAATGTACCTTCGCAATATATATCCTGGCTGCGGCTGGCTGTTCTTTAAATTCTTTTGATTGGTTTAAAATGAGGCGCTCTCTTACATACTTTATTTTTTCCATCGAAACCTTCTGTTTAAGTTCTTGAAAGGTCGAGTCGCTCATAATTACAACCACACCATGTCCCTGAAATTTTTGGAGCGCATGGATCATGGGGTCGACCTTGTTTCCTCCATTCTGAACTGGTGGTAATACCCGATGAACTAAATAGTTCCGTTTGCTCATGGCTAATAGTATGGGAAGGGGATCATTTTGCATATTGGTTCTTTCATCAATTAAAATTACACTATTTTGACGAGCCCACTTTTCGGTTATACCGACCAACCTCATACTAAGTCGATTTGACATATCGGTATTTGCCAAATTGCTGCAGTAGCCATAAAAACGCGCGAGATGAATGCCCCCGAAGATAATCAGGATAACAGTCAAAGCCGGGACTGTAATATATTTTCGGTTTATCTTTAGGGCGATATTTTCAAACAAATGATCAAATCCATAAGCAAGGACCAAAATGCTGCAAAGAACTACCGGCATTATATAGCGGGTTACAATGAAAAAACCATAGCGGTGATTAATCCATGGGATGATTAGAAAACCGCCGAGGATAAGCCATAACGGTAGATATTGACGCTTTTTTACCGATGCAGCCACACCAAACCCCATCGCTAAAAGACAAATCAGAAAAAGCGGCTGCTTTAAATACTCTAAAAAGGAACCATATGTATGATAACTTGCCGCCAGACTACGCATAAGTTGAACCATCATTTGCCCAAAATTATGAATAAATGTGATGGGCCCGATGTGTTTTTCTAAAGTATAGTCTTTAACAAAAATCCAACCGATGCTGCCACCGCGTGAGAGTACATTATAATACAGCATATTGGCATATCCAAAGGCAAAAGCTAGCCCCGATAATAGATAATACTTAATGGGAATATCCGTTTTGTGGCGAAAATAAGGGCTAAAGATGTAAACTATAATGGCTAATAAATATATAATGACCGATGAATGGGTCTGTAAAGTCAATGCCCATACAAAACCGCCGGCTACCAACAACTTACCGCTTCTTTTTTGTTCCGCAATCACGACAATCAACAATGCAAGCGCAAAAAAGAATGGAGTTGTACAGTTTGACCAAGCCATATGAGTAACCAAAATATGCATACCATTTGTAAGCAAGAGACAGGATGCGATAATTCCGGTCCATTGATTATAAAGCCGCTTACCCAAATGATATACCAATATGACAGTTAAAGCCGATGTTAGGGCCACATACAGCCGGGGTAAAAAAAGACTTGACCCGAATATTTTAAAAATCCCGGCAAGAATATAATTATGAAGGGCTCCGATTTCAGGAGCCATATTGTGTAAGGGAAATGTCTTCCCTAAATATATTTGGTAGCCCAGGTTCACCTCTTTCAATTCATCAATATAACGGGGGACTTCCCATAACCATGGTATTCGGGCACCAAAAGCAATAATAAATATGGCTAAGTCGTAGACTAAATCAAACCTCCAATTCTTAAAGTTCGTTTTTTTGGTAAACTGAGAAAATATTAACATTCGATCGCGTCCTAATATAAATATTCAAGTAAATACCTAATATCCTAAGAGAACAATCAAAAAAAGTCAAGGCAAAAACGGCCCTGACTTAAGAAAAAAGCTTACATTTGGTTAGAAACTGTCAGAGATCCAAATTTAGTATAGAAACACTTTTTTAATAAAACGGAACGAAGAAACTCTCAAATTCATTCTGCCCAACGTCCGCGATCAATCCCTGTATGGTTGCTTTTAGGTTGCCCGATATGAACAGTATCCTTTTCGACTGTTCCCTGCGAAGCCTTCCCAAATTCAAAGCCTTTTTTAGCTTTTTCCTGAAGTAAACGACTGATTTCACCCATCTCTTTTTTTTGCTCCGGATTTTCCAATACTATCACCTCCCTACTTTTATTATGATCCAAAGCCATAAAAGCATACAATTGCACTAAAAGGCTTTAACATTAAATATTGCGAAAGTCTATTCATAAATAAGTTAGCATAAACTAAACTACAAAAAGTGCATAAAAAATGCGAGGGATTCGACATGGCAGAAGATATAAGCGCTCGACCACAGCCAGTATGGAGGATTATTTGGAGATGTTTTACCGTATCGTAGTAGAGCAGAGTTACGTTCGGCCAGTCGACCTCTCGAAAGCAGTCCATGTGCGTCCATCATCCGTAACCCGGATGATTCAAAAACTGGATGAGGCGGAATTCATTACCTATCAAAAATACCGCAATATTTCCCTAACCGAAGAAGGGCAGCGTTATGGACGCTTTTTAGTTTGGCGTGATGAAGCTCTCAAAGAATTCCTTCGCCTCATCAAGTCAAACAACGCCATTGCCGAACAGGTTGAAGGAATTGAGCATTATATAACCCCGCCAACCATGAAAATTTTCAGTTGTTTAACACTTTATTTTAAACAGCATCCCGAAAATTTGGAGGAATTGGAATCACTCCAAAGGCAAAGCCTTTATCCGGATAATGAGGAATTATCAAAATTGCGGGCCTGGCTCTTTCGACATGATTCCCAGTAATGTTTTCCTCCATCGACATTGGTCGCAAAATATAGTATAGTAAAAGCAATTAGAGCATAATGGAATTTTTCTTATGCTTTTTTCGTTATGGGAGATAATATCCATATGTTGCGATAAGGAGATCTTTTATGACCATTTTTCAAGCATTTATTCTCGGACTCACCCAAGGCTTGGGTGAATTTTTACCCATTTCCAGCTCGGCGCATTTGATCCTCATCCCTTGGCTCTTCAATTGGCCGGATCCGGGTTTAACTTTTGATGTGGCTTTACATATCGGGACATTATTCGCAGTTATCGCTTTCTTCTGGAAAGATTGGTTTATTCTTATTAAGAACGGGTTGGGTAGTGGGCTTAAAACTTCCGAAGGCCGAATGTTTTGGTTTTTATTGGTTGCCTCTATCCCCAGCGCCATTATCGGTATGTTGTTGGAAAAGGCTGCCGAAAAGTCTTTCCGAAATCCTCTCATTATTGGATTCATGTTATTTTTCATGGGCATTGTACTCTATTTGGCGGATCGTTACGGTGCCAAACGGCAACAAAGTGAAACTGTTTCCTTTGGTCAGAGCTTTTTAATCGGATTGTCCCAGGCTTTAGCGATCATTCCCGGAGTCTCCCGTTCCGGAATTACCATTGCCAGCGGCTTATTTTTGGGACTGACCCGGGAAGACGCCGCCCGATTTTCCTTTTTACTGTCAACTCCAATTATCGCCGGAGCCGGTCTTTTAAAACTCCGTCACCTGACCAGCGCCTCCCTGACCTCTCCATTTCTGGTCGGTGTTATAACTTCAGCTTTGGTGGGTTTCTTAGTAATCGGGGTCCTGCTTCGCTGGTTGCGCCGGAAAAGTTTTTTACCATTTGTATGGTACCGTATCTTTGTAGCAGCCGCTATTTTCGCTGTGTACTTTTCAAGAAAATAACCAAAAGAAATAGTCCAAAATGCGGTTAAGAAAAGGTGACCATGGAGATTATTCTTCCTTGGATTGAACAATTTGCCAATAATGGAATCTTACTTTTCCTTACCATCTTTTTAATGAGCTTTATGAATGTTTTTTTTCCACCGGTTCCCCTGGAGACCCTTACTATCTTTGGTGGTTTTGCTGCAGGGGCCGGATATGGCAGCCCCATCATTATTTGGGTGGCAACCGTAGCCGGTATGTCCGCAGGAGGGCTTCTTGTTTATCGCCTGGCCTATATTAAAGGCGAGTCTCTCCTCCATTGGGGCTGGGCTAAAAAACATTTAAATCCGGATGCCATTGCTAAAGTCAAAGGGTGGTTTCATCGTTACGGTACTTGGACGATTTATATCGGTAAATGTATAACCGGTATGAGTTTAATCGTGGTCCTATGTTGCGGGCTTTTTAAAGTTGAATATCGTAAAGCCTCAGTAGCCATTATTGTTTCCAATATTATTTATTACGGAGTGTTAGTAGGATTGGGACGCTATCTGGGTC
>JAEZKW010000274.1 GCA_023415375.1 Bacillota bacterium | reverse complement strand
AGAAGAAGATTGGGAACAAATGAATTGTCTGAACTTCGTTTTTGTTCCGAAAACCATTGGTTCCAAAGAAGTTCTTGACCAGCTTTATAATGAACATGTCAAACGCTTTTATACAAACAAGGCCTGGCTGCGTAAATTTAATAAACGTATTTGGCAGCATAAGCATTCGATCTGGCATATTGTAAAAAATTTGCCTGATTTTTTAGCTGCTAAAAGGCAGTTTGAACCGAAGAAGAAAATTTCTTGAATTGGATTGCTTTAGATAAGCATCTCTGATTGTTCTGTTGGAATTTTGAAAATGGAAGAGGGAATCGTTATGACTTATAAAATCTCGCGCGCAATGATGATTATTATGGCCGTGTTACTTCTGGGAGTCGTTACATATGCCGGTGGTGGATTGATGGTTAAGTCGGAGAAGCCGCTAACGCCTAAGCCGGATCAGACCTTAATAGTTTTCATGCGTCTCCATGCATCTTTCGGTAAGGCGTTTTTGTTCGACGATTATGGTCAGTCCGTTTCGCTCTATGAAGTATCCGGTGATGAAAATAAATTTATCGGGTTTTCTAAAGGTGGAACAAAGATTGGCTATGATATAGCCCCGGGAGAGCATACTTTTATGGTTGTTGGTGAAGCAGCAGATTTTATGAAGGCCATGGTGGAAACAGGAAAAACATACTATGTACTGGTAACGCCGCGGATGGGTTTTTTACAGGCTCGTTATTCATTCCGGCCGCTTCGTCAACAGGATTTAACAGGTACTGAGTTTCCCCAATGGGATTTGGATACTTCTTTGGTTGAGAATACCCCTGAGTCTGAGGAATGGGCCCAGAAACACGCTGCTGAGATAGAAAATAAACGGGTCCGGTATTGGACGGTATGGTCTGGAAAGACTCAAGAACAACGGGATTTGCAGACCCTTAATCCGGAGGATGGGCGTTAGGGTTCAAAAGACAAATTTTCAATCGTCAACTATTTAAAAGGCTGGTATTTATGGAAGAAAAAATGATTGCATTTTATAATGATAATGCAGCTATTTATGATAAAGAGCAAGAGGAATTCGGTTTTGTAAGAATCCCGGAACGGGAAATTGTTCTGGATGCTATTCACAAAGTTGCCTGTAAAAGCTGGTCCGTTTTAGAAATCGGCGCCGGCACCGGCCGCTTTACCCTGGAAATCGCGCCGCTTGTGAAACATGTCACAGCCATTGATGTTTCTCAAAATATGTTGGACCACATGTCCCAAAAAATGATAGCTCAAGGTGTATCCAACATTAAACAAATCTGTGGCGATTTTATGGAATTGCCTTTTGAGGAAAAGTACGATTTGATTATCAGCTTTTCTGCACTTGAATATATCAAGGGAAAAGCGGCGCTGTTTGAAGAAATTTCAAACTTGCTGGCCCCCGGAGGGCACCTTATAATAACAACAACCCATAATACCTTTTTCAGATGGTGGGGGAGAATGGGTAATTATTTTCGACAAGGCATCTTTATGGAGGCTTATAGTAAAAAGAAGATCCGTCAACTCATGAAGATGAATGGCTTAAATGCCATAGAGGTCACGGATTTATGCTTGAAAAGTCTTTTTAGTAAAGGAATATTATTATTTGTCCATGCCAAAAAACTTTAAAAATTGGGTCAATCAAGAAGTTGCTAAACAACTTGACCGGGATGGCTTTTTTAGTCTTCCTCTTAAAATGAGAATCGGCATTTTTATGTTAATGGGTTCTTTTACCATTGGCTATGGGTACCCAATTTTGGCTATGATCATTGCCGGATTTAAACATCCGCACGTGCGCGAGTTATCTTCCGGGTTCGTCAAAGGGTCCATTGTCTATGCAGTCAGCTGGGTTGTTGGTGCTCTTGGATTAGCATTAGCCGGAAAAGATTGTATAAAATACCCGATTTATTTTTTTGCAAAATTCATGAAAAAGGTATTTCCTAATTATTTTCAAGAGTAAAATAGTTCATTGGAAATAGAAAAACTATGACATTCACTTATTATCATCTAACAAATATTTTGGCTTTGGCAGGCATTTTAATTGCTATTTTATTGTTTTTAATCTTTCATTCTTATCCGTTATTAATTGGGAGTCTCATTATAATTTTCTTCCTGCGTCAGACTCTCTATATATACAGTATGTTTTCGGCAAGGTCCAACTTCTTTTTTAAAACAGTAAAAGGACGGGAATTTTTTAATAATCAAAAAGGGCCGCATGCAGCGCGCGCGCGCTGCGGGATTCTATTCCGGTTTGATGATGGACCCCATCCCATTTATACCCCTCAAATTTTGGATATTTTAAAATCGGAAGGAATTCAGGCTCTCTTTGCCGTAACAGGAAAGAGTGCTGAAATGTATCCAGAAATTGTTCAAAGAATGCACAGGGAAAATCATATTATTGCTAATCATACTTATTCTCATCCCTTGAACATTCTTTTTTTGAATTACAACCGAATTCGGGAAGAGATAACACGGACGAGTGTTATTATTAAAAATATAACAGGCGCTCAGCCGATATATTTTTGCCCCCCGATTGGACACAAAAATCAGATTATCGGCAAAGTGATCAAGGATTTAGGTTTAATACCAGTGATGTGGGATATCCGAACCTGGGACACTCATGCATCTTATGAAAAAATAATGGCCGTAATCAAGAAAAAAATAAAATCTCCGGCGATTATTATGTTCCATGATTCTATAATTCACAGTAAGAACGATCGAGAACCAACTGTGCGTGCTTTAAAGGAAACAATCCGGATTCTCAAAGAACAACATTATCTTTGATTTTATTAACTCGGAGAATATCATAATGGCCATAAAAATTAAACAGTACCTGTTGAATTTTTATTATTGGTGTATGTTTGTTATTGTTACCGTGTTATTTTTTAGTATTTTGCCTCTATATTTGCTCGTTTCAATTATTTTTTTAAAACGAAAAATTGATGCTGCTCTTCGCAGAGGAATTGTTGTATACGGATGGATTCTGGTTACAATTGTTCCTTTTTTTGCACCTGTTGAGGTTGAGTTTCGCACTGGAAAAATGCGATTTCCAGCTATTGTGGTAGCCAATCATAGCTCGGCGGTTGATCCTTTTCTCTTTGGCGCTTTGCTTATTGACGCTTGTTTCATTGCAACCTGGCCTTTTAAGATACCTGTATATGGTATTCTAATGCGTCTAGCAAGATATGTCAGCGCTAGCGAAGGTTGGGAGAAAGTTTGTCAGAAGTGTGCTGCAGTTTTAGAGTCGGGTACTTCCGTTATTATTTGGCCGGAGGGGCACCGTTCCAAAGATGGTCGGATGGGGCGTTTCCGAAATGGCGCGTTTTCTCTGGCTGTTAAGACCGGATTTCCTATAGTGCCGGTTTGTATTGTCGGGTCCGGCAAATTCCTGCCACCCGGAAAAAAAATGATGTCTCCGAGTAGAATTAAATTAATCTTACTCGATCCGATTTATCCGGACATTCATAACGATCAGGAAGAAGAAATTATTAGGATGAGGAAAGCCGCTAAAAGTGTCATTCAAAAAACACTTGATGAAGATAATCCCCGAATACAAACAGTTCCTTATTTGAAAAGCTTTGAAAGAGGAGAAAAATGCTAATTAGTGCCAAAAACGTTTCCAAGACCTATAAAATGGGCAAGGTCGAAATTAGGGCTTTGCAAAATGTTAATCTGGATATCGAGAAGGGCGATTTTATCTCTTTAATGGGGCCTTCGGGAGCAGGAAAGTCAACTCTACTGCATATTATCGGCTGCCTCGATAATCCCACTGAAGGCAGTGTCGAAATATACGGCCAGAAAATTCAAAATATGAAAGACAGCCAATTGTCTGTTTTTCGCAATCGCCATATCGGCTTTATTTTTCAAAGCTTTAATTTGATGTCGGTTTTGAATGTATATGAAAATGTCGAGTACCCGTTGATGATCAGGGGCGAAAAAGTGGATAAAGAGAGAGTGCTTGGAACCATTGAATCTGTTGGGTTACTTGATTATTTAAAGCACCGGCCTGATGAGCTTTCCGGTGGGCAGCGGCAAAGAGTGGCGATTGCCAGGGCGCTGGTAACGAGTCCCGATATTATATTGGCCGATGAACCCACTGCAAACCTTGATTCAAAAACCGGGGAGAAAATAATCTCACTTCTTTTGGAGTTGAATTCCAACCATAATGTAACCTTTCTTTTTTCTACCCATAATGAGATGGTTTCTAAATACGCTAAGCGGGTTATTCGCATTCTTGATGGTGAGCTGCAATAATATTGGAACGAGGGAATTATGCTTATTTTTATAAGGATAGGTTTTCGAAATTTACTCAAAAACTACCGCCGTTCGATTAAAACGATGTTTTCGATTGCGATTGGGCTTAGTGCCTGTTTACTGGTGCAGGGATTTATGTCCCATACCCTTTTGGGATTGCGCGAATCGTTGATTAATGGGGGACTCGGGCATATTCAGATTTATCAGAAAGGTTACCTAAAAGCCTCTAATGAAGACGACTATCGGTATCTGATAACCAATTCCAAAGTAGTTTTTCAGGAATTAAAAAAGGTTCCGGGGATCAAACTTTTTGCACCTCGCATTCGTTTTCAAGGGATAATCTCGTTCGGAGATAAAAGTACCATCTTTATGGGAAATGCTGGACTTTCCAGCAGGGAGCAAAAGTTAAATTCTTTAGCAACTCTTCAGGCTGGATCTTTTCTGAGAGATGACAAGCCATTTGGAGTCGTCATTGGCAGTGGTCTAGCTCGTAAGCTCCATGTCGGTGTAGGGGACACGGTTACGTTAATGTCAACCTTAAAGGGTGGGGGAGTCAATGCACTGGATGTAGAGATCATCGGGATTGTTGAAGCCCAAATTAAAGCCTATAACGATGTATTACTGCTGGCGAACCTCAAAACAATTCAAACTTTCATGGATTTACCAAACTCGGTAAGTAGTGTCATTTTGTTATTGGATAAGACTGATAACCTCGAAAAGACGAAACCCTATATTCAAAAACTTTGTAGAAAACTGGGTTTGGAATATTGTGACTGGAGCCGACTGGCTGGGACTCAGTATACCCAACCCAAGCTCTTTTATGATTTGGTCTATTTATTAATCATGCTGATTATTGTTTTGGTTGTGATTTTGTCCATTATTAATACCTTAAACCTATCGATGCAGGAAAGAATCAAAGAAATTGGAACAATCCGGTCGCTTGGGACTACAAGGTTCCAAGTCGGGAAAATATTTATTTCCGAAAGTTTTTTAATCGGATTATTTGGCGGTTTTCTTGGAATTGTCATCGGTTACAGTTTAGCAACTATCTTCAATGCCATAGGCGGTATTCCGATTCCTCCTCCTCCGGGACATGCCAGGGGATATACAGCCTTTTTCAAGCCAGACTTTATCCAGGCGCTTTGGTTATGGACGATTTTTCTAATGACAGCGACGGTGGCTGGCTTTTACCCGGCTTTTCGGGCCGCCCGGCTGCAAATCATCGATGCCCTTCGCTGGATTTAAAGGAGGATTCTCATGTTTTATTTGAAGGTTGGTTACCGAAATATCGTTAAAAATTTAAGACGTTCTTTGATTACCATGACTTCCATCATTATTGGGATGGTGGCCTGTCTGTTAACCCACGGTTTTTTTAATTGGAATATCAATGAACTCAAAGAATCGATGATCCATAGTGGAATTGGACACTATCAGCTATATGCGGCTGGATATTCAAAATTCGGTAATGATGATCCCTATCAATATCTGATATCAGATGCCGCGCCCATTATCAAAGAATTAAGGAGAATTCCCCAAATCGATTTGGTGACGACCCGGATGTCGTTCAGTGGTATTCTAGCATCCGGCAGTCAATCGACAATAGTTACTGGTGAAGCTGGGAATCCTGAAAATGAAAAAAAATTGAATTCTGACACTCATCTGGTCAAGGGAACCTATTTGAGTAGTAAAGAACCTGATGGGATTATTATTGGAGACGGGGTGGCCAAAAAGCTTTCAGCCAAAATCGGAGATACCTTAACCTTGATGGGGAATATGAAAGACGGGGGCATTAACGCCGTTGACTTAAAGTTAGTCGGCATCACTCATAGCGGTTATTCCGAATTGGATAACTTATCAGTTACCACATCACTGAGTGTAATCCAAAATCTTTTAGGTATTGAAAATAATGTACAAAAGATTGTAATCCTCTTGAAAAATACAGGGGATACATCAAGAATTCTTCCCATGTTAATCCGTATTTCAAAAAAGTATCAGCTGGAATACAAAAATTGGGAAAGTTTGGCCGAATTTTACCACAGCCTAAAATTAATGTATAATGTGGTTTTTGATATTATCATTTTTATTGTATTGGCAATCGTCGTTTTTACCATATCGAATACGGTGAATATGAACCTTTCTGAAAGATTTCGCGAAATTGGGACCATTCGTGCGCTGGGCACCAAAAGGGGCCAGGTTGCTTTGATATTTATTGTTGAAAGCTGGCTCTTGGGATTAGCAGGCGGACTCTTAGGACTAATCATCAGTTATCTATTTATTGGTTTTACTGAGTGTATTGGCGGTTTACCGGTGGTAATCCACGGGGCCCAAAAGCCGGTGTTAATGCATGTTTTTTTTCATCCCACTCTAGCGGTAATTATAATTTGTATTATGCTGTTTTCCCTGGTGGCAATGGCAGCCTCCATCATCCCTTCCCGGAGAGCATCAAAAATTTCTATTACCGAAGCTTTACGGTGGATTTAGATATTGAATAATTTTTGAACACTCACAAAAGAAATTGTTGTTATGGCTTATAATATTGAGGAGGAAAAATGAAATTATCGAAGTTATTGATAACAATTGGTTTTGTGTTGTTGTCGGGCGTGACTGTAAGCGGGTCTGGGCCCCTAGCTGAAGAGATTATCCAAAAGGTGGACGCCCACAATTTTATCGCCAATAATTTTGATATGACGATTCGGGTTGAAACTTATAATAAAAATCGGCTACAGAGTCCGACTGTAATGAAAGGATACGTCAATAATGGGGAAATGACCTCGCTTATCTTTTTAGAACCAGCTAATATGAAAGATCGAAAAATAGTAATGAAAGATAACGATATGTGGATTATAATCCCAAAAGTTAAAAATCCGATCCATGTTACACCCTCTCAAAGACTGGTGGGTGGAATATCTTATGGAGATGTTGCGAAAGTAAAATATGCCAATGACTATAATGTCAAAATAAATGGTGAAGAACAAATTACTGGCTTAAATTCTGACGGAACAAACTCCACTATTCAAAATTGCCGCATTCTAGAATTAACAGCCAAGGAGATGAAGCAAAGTTATCAGAAAATCACTCTTTGGGTGGAACAACAGGATTTTCTTCCGGTTAAGGCAGATTTTTATGCACTCAGTGGTAAAAAAATGATGGCCGTATATTATACGGCACCCAAACAATTGAACGGCAAAATGATTATCACGAAATTGTTTTTATTTGATCAAATTAATGTTAGTAAACATTTCTCGGTTGAATATTCAGATATTAAAGTAAATGATAATTCACAAAACTAGCAGAAAATTTCTTTATTCTGGAAATTGTTATTTCGCCGAATTAAGTTTTAGTCGTAAAAGCCTTCCGGATACCAAGGGTTGCGCCTTTTCCTTTTGCAAAAATGGGCTCGATGAAGTATAATAAATAATAAGTTATTAAAATTATTTAATTTTTTACTTGTTAAAAGACTTATTTGGGCTTTCTATCAGAACTTAAAAAAATGGAAAAATCAGGTGCCCAATTTAATTTTTTTCAAACGATAGTTGTAGTTTCTACGAGTTAAAAAATATTTTGGCATGGTACGCCTATCGAAAGATAAACCGGGTGCCATTTTTTACGCTTGACTTTAAACCTGCAAAAGCGGGATTCGATTATAATAGCCAAATCCGGTTTTTTTTTAATCAATTATGAAGGGAAACAAATATGGAGAAAAAGATTGCCTTCATTACAGGGGCTAGTCGAGGAATCGGTGCCTCAATAGCCTTAAAATTAGCTGCCGATGGGTATAAGATTTGGGCTAATTATAGAAATAACCATGATGTTGCAGCACAGTTGCAAAAAAAAATCGAAGCAACAGGACAGGAATGTGTTTTGCTTCCTTTTGATGTAAGTTCCATAGAAGAAACGGAAAAAGTTCTTCAACCTATGTTGGAACAGGAGGTTCCGGAAGTTTTAGTCAATAATGCCGGTATTATTAGGGATTCACTCCTGGTTTGGATGACAGATAAGGATTGGCACGATGTAATCGATACCACCTTGAGCGGTTATTTTAATGTCACCAAAAAAGTGGTATTTTATATGATGCAGAAACGAAAAGGCTCGATTGTCAATATTTCTTCTACAGCGGGGCAAAGTGGTTTGCCAGGACAAAGTAATTATGCTGCAGCAAAGGCAGGAATTATCGGTGCCAGTAAATCATTAGCCCTTGAAGTTGCAGGGCGAGGAATTAGGGTTAATGTGGTTGCCCCTGGTTTTATTGAAACGGAAATGACCTCTCATTTGCCTTTGAAAGAAATCATCGGAAGGATACCTATGAAGAGAATGGGCAATCCAGACGAAGTAGCTTCTGTCGTTTCATTCTTATGCTCCCCCGGGGCTTCTTATATTACCGGGCAAACTATTGCAGTGAATGGTGGAATTTATGTATAAAGTCGCTATTGTTGGAATGGGAATTGTATCATCTCTGGGCTCGGATTATCAGACTGTTACAGATTCACTTAGCCGGGGAATTTCGGGTGTGGTTGTTGATCCAAAGCGAATTGAACTGGGTTTTCGGAGCCCTTTAACCGGTAAAATTAAGGGATTTGTTAAACCAGAATTAAAAAATAAGCAGCTCCGGACTATGACAGAGGAAGCTTTGCAATCTTATTCAGCTGCTTTGAGCGCCTATACTCAGGCTGGATGGAGTGAGGAAGAACTCGCAAGCACCCAAACCGGTCTTATATTGGGTAACGATAGTACCACGATTCCGGTTTCGGATTCGGTAGAAATCGTTAAAAATGAAAAAAGAACCTTACCCATTGGGGCAACCCGGGTTTTTATGTCTTTGAATTCACATATAACGATGAATTTAAATACTCTGCTGCAGACCCAAGGCGCAAGTTGGACGATTAGCGGCGCTTGTGCCAGTGGCGGGCATGCCATCGGTCAATCTGCTGATTTAATTGCCAGCGGAAGACAGGATAGAATTCTCTGTGGTGGAGTGCAGGAAATTAATTGGCAAGCTGTCTGCAGTTTTGATGCTACTGAGGCTTTTTCGCTGGGAGTTGACGAGCCAACGAAGGCATCCCGTCCTTTTGATAAGCAGCGTGATGGGTTGGTACCGAGTGGAGGAGCGGCTATTGTAGCTCTCGAGCGGATGGATCTAGCTAAACAAAGAAATGCCAATATTTTAGGCGAAGTATTGGGGTATTCATTTTCTTCAGATGGTTATAAACTATCAGTACCTTCGGGTGCTGGATTACAACGTTGCATGAGTGATGTAATGAGTCGTGCCGGAGTTCGAGCTCACGATATCGATTATATTTCTGCCCATGCCACTTCAACCCCAATCGGCGACCTTCGCGAAGCCGAAGCTATCCACAGCATCTTTGGAAACGATATGCCGTGGGTTTCTTCCATTAAGTCCATGACTGGTCATGAAATGTGGATGGCAGGTGCAGCACTTGTAGTTTATGGGCTATTAATGTCGAGGGCAGGTTTTATTGCACCGAATATCAACTTTTCCGAGCAAGAAGAAGGTGCGCCTCCTTTAAAGATTGCTACCGAAACCATTGACAAGAAACCGCAAATAATGTTATTAAATTCGGCCGGATTTGGGGGAACAAATTCTTGCTTGATAATCAAAGTATATTAAATCGGTATGATGCAATTATTGTTGGTTCAGGTATTAGTGGCTTAACAATGGCCTTGATTTTAGCTAAACAAGGTAAAAAGGTTGCAGTATTCGAAAGAGACAGGGATGTTGCACCGTTAATCAGACCTTATCAGAGAAAAGGATGTGAATGTAGTCCGGGACTTCATATTAGTGGTTGGATGGATGAAGGGGAAGTGATTGATTCTTTTTTCAGTTATTTAAATGTAGCTGATGGAGTCGAAAAAGGATTAATTGCAAACGGGTTCGGCAATGTGGTTGTGGGAAAAAATTGGTATCATATTCCCAAGGGGTTCGAAAACGTCGAAAAAAGTCTTTTATCCTACTTTCCTGAAAATGCAACTGCTATCCATAATTATATACGGCAAATTAAAAAAGTGAATGAAGATTCATTTTATTTGAATCACAATTCAACTCCCAGCCTTAAAAGTACCCATGAGCTCATGAGCTCTGATAATTATACTCTTCTTGAAACTTTGCAAAGGGATCATGCCTGTGAAGAATTAATTAGCGTATTGGGGACCTTAAACAACATTCTTATCGGTAGTAAGGCTGATGAGGTTCCGTTTAAGGTTCATGCTTTGGTGGTGGGAGGATTTTACCGCTCTCTGGGGTTTTTTTCAATTGATGGAATCAAACGACTATTGTCTAATTTTAAACGGGAACTTACGAACCTCGATGTGAAGTTGCTTTTCAATTCTGAAGTCAATGAAATTTTAATTGATAGCAATAAAAATGCCGTTGGAGTAAAAACCGTCGATGGTAAACGGTATTTAGCCCCTCTGGTCGTTGCATCTTTTAATCCAAAATTATTAAACAAAGAAGTAAAATGTAAAACATTACGACCGATTTACAGTCAACGCTTAGATGAAGCAGAATGTACTTCAGGTTTTTATTTGGCATTTTATAAAATTGAAAATATGAATGGTTTAGAATTTGAGAATTTTGCTTATTACGATAAAAACTTAGGGATAACTTTAGGAGCTACCTTTAATCGCTCTGGTCTCCATAAAATACTTTGTGTTTTGATTGAAGAAAAGGATCATGATATATCCTTTGATTTAGAAGAGCGAAAATGTCGGGCCCAGCAAGAATTAGAATTTTTGGAAAATGTAATCTATGATAAATTTCCGGATTTAAAAGGTAAAATGATTTTACTGGACTATTTAAAGCCATGGTCATTTGAACGTTATACCCGAACGGTTAATGGTTCGGCATATGGTATCAAGCAAACCCTAAATTCAATGGGATTTCAACACCGAACTCCGATTCGGGGACTATATTTGGTAGGCCAGGCAATTTATCCGGGGTTCCTAGGTTCTATGATTTCCAGTTTCAGTTTGGCTTGCGAATTATTTGATGCCAATGAGTTTTGGCCGAAGGTAATGAATCAATGAAACTTCACAAAGTCGTCATAACCGGTATTGGTGCTATTTCGCCCTTTGGTAATGGAGTAGATGCCTTAATCGAGGGAGTGTATTCAAACCGTTCGGGTATTCAAAATATTGGGGCTGTTTGGAAAGAAACCATTTCCGACATATTATGCGAAGTGGGCGGTGCCATATCGGTTGATTTAAATGAAAAAAGAATTCCCCGTGATATGCGTAGGAATATGGGAAGAATTGCGATCCTGTCATGTTTGTCGGCAGAGGAAGCCGTTAACATGGCGGGCCTTACGGAGGAGCATTTCACTTCTGGCGATTATGGGGTATCTTTCGCATCTACAACAGGCAGTAGTCAATCGATTTATGATTTTATGGGTCGATTCGTTCAGGAAAAATGTCTTTCATCTATTAAATCGGGCCAATTTTTTCAAGTCATGTCGCATACAACAGCCGCGAATATCGCTTGTTTTCTGAATGTAAAAGGAAGGGTCATCTCTCCAAATAGCGCATGTTCATCGGCTGCGCAATCGATAGGAATTGCTTATGAAACCATAAAGTATGGCCTGCAAAAAGGAATGATTTGCGGTGGTGCTGAAGAATTACATGCAACGACCGCTGCTACTTTTGACCTGCTTCAGGCAGCTTCATTTCATTATAATGACAGGCCTTTTGAAACTCCCAGGCCTTTTGATGCGGATAGAGATGGCACAGTCTGTGGGGAAGGCAGCGGGGTTCTGATTTTAGAAAGTGAAGAGAATGCGATACGCAGGGGCGTTCCAATTCTAGGTGAAATTGTTGGCTTTACAACTTTCTCCAGCGGTGATCATATGTCGAGGGTAACTGAGAAAGAATTGGTCAGTGGTATTGAAAGATTTTTTTCAGAAACTGACTTCTCCCCTGCTGATGTTGATTATATTAATGCCCATGGAACAGGAACCATTTTAGGAGATGCCGAAGAATCCATTGCATTGGAAAAAGTTTTTAATGGGCGGGGTTATCATCCTTATGTTAGTAGTTTAAAAGGCCATTTGGGGCATACATTGGGAGCGAGTGCCGCCCTTGAATTAATTATCTGTCTTGAAATGATGAAAAGAGAGTGCTTGGTTCCCACTAAGAATTTGGATCACCCCGATCCCAAATGCGGCAATATCAACTATTTACAAGAATACAAAACTATGAAGCCCCATCTGATAATGAAGGATAGTTTTGCTTTTGGTGGAATTAATTCAATACTACTATTAAGGAGTTATGACTATGGAAACAAACCAAATATTTGAGAAAGTCAAAAAAGTGTTTGTAGATGAATTTGAAATTGAAGCGGGTATTATTACTAAAGAGTCATTGATTTTTGAAGAATTAGGATTGGATAGTTTAGATAGTGTGGATTTAATCGTGGCTCTTGAAAAAGCATTTAATTTTAAGATTGATAGGGCGAACGATGGTACGGTAATCTCTCAAATTCGAAGTATTCAGGATATTATTAATTATGTAGAGTCAAAACAAGCTTCGTTATAATCTTTAATAGGACAGTGAATAGTTTCTTTCGCGACGTTCCTGGTATCATTGGGCTTTTAGCAATGATACCAGGAACGTTTTTTATTGAAGGGTACACGTTTACACCTCAAATTGTACCTCTTGCAATGATATTGAAACAGAATAAAACAGCAATTGATACAAATTCTTCCTATTGTCTTATAATTTCATATTGAAAGAGCTGAAGGCTATTGAGGTGTGGGAGATGCGCGGTTTTTTGCTAGGACTTTCTAGCGGTACGGTATGCCTAGCCTATTGTGCTCCCGTAGTCGCTCCTTATTTGTTGGGGGAGGGCCGGGCAGTGCTCTTTTGGGGCCATGCAGTCACTAACAAATAAGATAAATGCTTCTGAGGTCCGGATCAGTAAGGATAAGTGTACTCGGTGCAAAGTATGTATTGGTGTTTGTCCGACTTTTTCTATCGATGCGGACGATCTGAATAAGGGAAAAGCTAACTTGACCTGTACCAAGTGTGGGAAATGTATCAGCCACTGTCCGAAACAGAGCCATTTCACTGGAGATTAAGGGAACCACAACTTCCTGCCATCAAGGAGGACGAGTACGACTGATTTTTCTATACCCGGCGTTTATGTTGCTCTTAATCATGGGAAGCGGAATGATGCAAAATGCAATCTACCGTATTTTATTATTATTGACAACCGGAAAAATGATTCATTAAGCAAATGCACTAAACAAATGTATTAACTTTTGGAAGGTTAAGATATGGCTTATTTTCGCCAAATGTTGCGCGCGGGCGCGGGTTATATGTGGGCATTGCTTGCTTTGCCGATTATCCTGGCCACCTTTATGGGAGGCGATTATTGGGCCCGCCAACTCATATCGTTCACCGGTATCAAGGTATCTCCATGGCTTACCGGTGGGGACATCATCCAAACTATAGAACACGGTCCCTACCGAACTTTGATCCATCGGGCTGTTTTTGACGGTCTGATTGGACAGAGAAGCCGGGGTTTTATCCAGATTGATTGGCAACCGGAGGCGGGGTTTTTACCGGGCCGCTTGAATGAGTTGATTGATTATAATCGAGACGGGTTCATTGATTTTAAAATTCGGCTCGATACAATAAAGAATCAGGCTTGGTTAGTAAATAAGAAGCCTTATGTTGTGGGGATAGAGTCCATCTATCAATTAGGCCATGAAAGAGTCATAAGAGTTTTGCTCATCAATAGACGAAATCACGATCCCTGAAGACAGAATCATTTTAAATGTAAAGGATGAGGTAAATGATTTTTAGAAGATTTGAACCATTTTTTCCCCCCGATGAAAAAGCTCCGCTCGTGGTAGAGTGTTTTCACAGGGTACGATTTGATGAAGTCGATGCTTTAGGGGTTGTTTGGTGTGGACACTATGCTAGTTTCTTTGAACAAGGGCGCGATGAATGGGGAAGAAAATATAAATTTCGTTATCAAGATATGATGGAAAATGGATTTGTATTGCCCATTGTCCAGTCTTATGCAGATCATTATCACTCTTTACAATACGATGAACTGATACGTATTCGGACTTATTGCCACTGGACTGAAGCTGCCAAAATGAATTTCAGTTATGAGGTTTATACCGAAAATAAACGATTAACGGTCCGGGGTTATACAATCCATGCATATACGGATTTATCCGGTGAACTCATAGTGGTCAGACCGGAATTTGCTGAAAAATTTTTTCAACAATGGGATCAGAATTTAAAAGAATCATGTTGGAGGAGTCCTAATGCGATTGCTTAAGCGAGTATTTCTAGGTATGATTTTGCTTGCATTATATCCAGGTATCTTGTCAGCGGCCGATGAAACCACGTCCGGGAACCCAAATGATTCACAAATACATTGGAGCGCTTCTCCAATATTTTCTGAGGGTCCGGAAACCGGGATTGCCCTTGGCGGGTATGTAATGGGGTATCAGAATTCAGATGAGGCTTCCGCACAGGGGAAACAGAATAATCTTAATGGGTTGCTGATCTATACTCAAAAAGAACAAATTATCTTTAATTTGAATGGAGAAAAGTATTTTAATGGTGATAAGCTCTTGTTGACGACAGGCCTCAGTTATGCTGATGTTCCCAGCGAATTTTACGGGATAGGTTCTGATGCGGATGAGGACAAGAAGGAAGATTATACTTATGTTGCAACCGCCTTTACTGGAGGTTTGCTTTGGAAAGTTTCCCCTAACCTCTATATTGGACCATTCATAAATTACGGGCAACTCGATATTAAAGAGCGGAAAGCAGGGGGATTACTTGCAACCGGGAATATTAACGGGGCAAATGGTACTACGGTGGCTGGTGCAGGGCTCAAACTTTCAGTGGATACCAGGGATGATAATTTTAGCCCACGAAAAGGAACAGTTTTGAATGCCCAGGGTATATGCTACCGCAGCGACTTGGGCAGTGATCAGAGTTTTTCGCAACTTGGAATCACTTACAAACATTTTTGGCCCGTTCGTCAAAACGGAACCTTCGCCTTTATGTCTCTTTTGACTCTCAGTGATGGTATGGTGCCGTTCGAAATGATGCCGTGTTTGGGAGGCGATGCCATCATGCGGGGCTATTATTCAGGCCTTTACCGGGATAATGATTATGCGGCATTGCAAGGTGAGTACCGTTATCCGATGGGTAGCCGGTTCAGCGGCGTTTTTTTTGCCGGTTTGGGCGAGGTGGCTCCCGAAGTCGATCAATTTACGGCTAACCATATAAAGGCAGCCGCGGGATTTGGATTCAGATTTCAGCTCTACCCGGATCAAAAACTTAAACTTCGTGTGGATACCGGTATCAGCGATACCGGGATCTATACCTATGTGAATTTCATGGAGGCTTTTTAAACTTTATTTTTGGGAATAACGATTCATTTATCATCGGTATTTGGATTCTTTTTAATACGGCTAAATTTTAAATAATTATTTTTAAATTAGGATTTACTCTATTAGCAGATTTTTATATAATTTATATAAAAAATTTGCGACTGTGAGCAAATCATGAAACTAAGTTTAAATTGTACGCCGAATATAAGAGGTGTTTTACAGGAATTGCTCCAAGCCCGTAATATTGAGATTGAAGAGCAGTCCGGCATCTGTCTGGTTGAAGCGGGCTCAGAAATTCCTAGAGATAAGCTATCCATTGTATTCGAATTAGCAAGTCTGGGCCAACTGGTTGAACTTTTGGACAAGTTGGGGCGGATTGGCGATGATAGCCCAAGTACGATCATCGGCAAGTCCGGCGATGACTCATATCAAATTATTTCCTTTCCTCAAGTTTATTACTTTGAAGCCAGGGGAAACAATGTCTTTTGTATTGCGTCCGGCCCATTTGATAAGTCGACCCATGAATATAAGATTAAAGAGAAACTATATGAACTGGAAGCGCGGCTACCCCAAAACCGCTTTCTGAGGGTTGGCAAATCCTACATTGTGAATATTGAAAACATCAATGAGATCATTCCCTGGTTCGGCAGACGTTTGATACTGCGATTTGGAGATGGAAAGAGCGAGATTGAAGTTTCCCGGAATTATGTGAAAAATCTAAAAGATTTTTTGAGGATGTAGATGTAAAAATGGTTAGAATTAAATTTTATGTAGAGAATGCATTTTTATCCAGCCTGATTGGCCTGGCTGTTTGGGTAGTATCTTTATTTGTATGGGCATGTCTTCATTCTTTTCATCAATTAATCTTTGAGCTTGCCCATCAAACATTACCAATTCTTAAAGACGCACTTTTTTGTATGGAAGTTGGGGCAGTCATCGGGACAGTATCCCTGTTTTTCACTTTCCAAGTTTTTTTGCGACTATGTCATTGGCCATGGATTGGGTTTGTAGCCAACTTTTTAGCTGTTGCCATCTTGAATATAGCTGGGGCGATTATAGTGGGCGCACGGACTTACCGGAATTTTATCGATTCTGAGTGGTTTATAGCCCTGATAGTTTCAGAAATACTAAGTTTCATTTTAGGATTTTACTGGGAGCGAAGTATTATGACATATAAGCAGAAATTGGAAGAGAAAAAAGCGGCG
>JAEZKW010000253.1 GCA_023415375.1 Bacillota bacterium | reverse complement strand
GCTTCCGCTGCCATCTTCTCCGGCCGGTATAACTTCCAAAAACCTGGGTAGCCTTTCTTTCATTTCCCGCACATGACTGATGACGCCGACGATCCGGTTTTTATCATGCAACTTTTCCAGAGCATTCATAACTTTATCCAACTTTTCCTCATCCAGTGTTCCGAAGCCTTCATCCAAAAAGAAAAAGCCCAGAGGATACCGGCCCCGCAGTTGAATCTTGGAAGAAAGCGCCAAAGCCAAGGCTAGAGAAGTCATAAAAATCTCGCCCCCCGAAAGAGAACTGATTGCCCGGCGGTTCCCACCGTTAAAATCATCCCGGATCACAAATTCACAATCTTTTCCTTTGGCAAGCTCCAAAGCATATCTTTGCCCGGTTAACCGGCCCAGTTGGAAGGAAGCCTCCAAGGTCATATCCTTCAGATGCTCTTCTGCCAAAAATGACACGAATTTCCGACCCCGCAATAAATTTCCCAGACTCTCAGCAAGGCTTTTTCTTTTTTCTATGGTAGCTTTTTGGGATTCTAATTCATTCCAGCGGGCTTGTTTTTCCTGAAGCTCTTTCACCCTATTTTGGGCGAGCGTCACATCAGCTTTTAAATGCTCTAACTTTTCCAGGAAATCTTTTCGCTTGTTTTCCACTTCACCAAATGAAGATTCATCAAATGAACGATTGTTAATTTCGGAAACCAGATTGTCGAGCTCATTTCGAGCTACAGCCACTTCCTGCCGGTAGGCCTCTAATTCTCTACGAATGATCTGCCTGTCCGACAGAGATAACAGGCCTTGTTCGGCTTCATCAGAGCTAGTAAAACCGGCATCTTGAAGTCCGGCATTCAGACGCTGTTCAACCCCGGCGAGTTCAGAGCGATTCGAATCCAAGGCAGCTTCCAATACCGCCTTTTCCTTGGCAAGCCGTTCTAGATTCAAGCGAGCCTCCCCTTCTTTTCGCTTTCCATTTTCAACAGTTTGTTGATAATGTTGAATCGCTGTATCGATTTCCGAAACAAGCTTCGTTACATCCTGTCCTCCAGTTAAAGCCTGTAATTCTCCAGAAATTTCAATGATCTGGCTTTTATAATTTTTAAGAGCCTCCCGTAATTCCGCATCTTTTGACTTCAATGTCTGTAGAGTACCATTCGACTTTAACAGCTTTTCATTCAATTCATCCTGCGTTTTCTGTAATTCATCTCTTCTCTGGTCAAACTGGGCCAATTGCTTTTCGAACTCAATCAATTGTTGCTTACGGCGTCGCAATCCTTCCCGATCCCACTCCCCCCGGGTATTTTCAAATTGGGCCAGCAAACTACGATATTCTTTTTGGGATTGTTCCATTGCATCCTGGGCTTCCCGGATTAAAGGCTCATTGGTAGCCCACGTATGCCAAACCTTGAGGAGCTGCCCTTCCCAGTTCTGAAGGTCTTTCAACTTTTTCTCTTCTGCTCGAAGAGCAGTTCCCAACTGGGCCACCTCAATATTGGCTTCGGCGGGATTGGGATGCAGACGGGAACCACAGACCGGACAAGGTTCCCCCTCATGAAGCTGTTTAACCAGTTCAGCTGCAGAATTAGCGATTAATCCTTGTTGATATTGAATGCGGAGGCTCTCTATATCCTTTTCAGCCCGCTGCAAAAGAGAATTCGTCCACTTTTCAACATCCTCGGATGGAGAGAGAGCTTGTCCCGGCATCATTTCTCTGGTTTTAGCAACAACTTCCAGCCAGAGATGGTCATTTTGAATTTTCCGTTTGCCGTAATTCTGCTGATGATCTTGAAAACGTTTTTCGCTTTCTTCCAGATGCAGTAAAACATCGGCAGTACGGCTTACTAATTCTTTTTCATCCGGATTGACTATAAATTTGGCCCGATTGGTTTGCAACGTGGCAAGGGTAGTCCTATTATTTACGAGCATCCCTTGACAGGCCCCAATTTCCTTTTCCAGGGCGGTGATTTTCTCAAAGGTTCCATCAAACTCTTGTTTTTTTATCCGAGCTTCCTTCTGTAACTCAAGGAGTTTTCCCTGTTTGTCAATAGCCCCTTTATAAAGAGTCCTTTTCGCCTCAAGTTTGGGTAATTCGGCCGTTAAAGTCTTTTCGGCCAGCTCCAATTCCACCCTGACTTTTTCATATTCCTTGACTGCCTCGGCATGCAATCCTAGATTTTTTTGAAATGTAATCGTTCCGGTTAGGATCTTTTGTTTTAATTCTTTTTGCCGCATCAGCAATTCGCGAAATGGTTCCGCTTTTTCAGCCCTATTAAGATGAGCCTGTTTCTGCTCAAATGCTGTACGTTCTTGATCCAAAATTGCTTGTTTGCTTAAAGCCGCTTGATGCTTGATAAACAATTCCCGAAGAGCGAATGCTTCCTTATACGATTGATCGACTGTTTCAAAAGTCTTTTGAGCGTTTTCATATTCCTCTTTGATGGCTTTTAAAATTGAAACGGCCCCGGTAACAGCCTCCTCCGAACAGTCCCCGATTCCTTGCTCCTCACCGCTAATCTTTTGTAATTGTCCGGTAAGGATCTGGGTCTCATTTTTTATTTTGGTAACTAAAGCTTCCCCGAATTGTTCCAGATTAAAAAGGTGTTCCAGCATCGCCGCACGATCTGCTCCGGTAAGCCTTAAAAATTGATCGAATTTACCCTGGGGGAGAATAACAGCCCGGGAAAACTCCGCTTTGCCGATGCCGAGAATCTCTTCGACTTTTGCGGTAACTTCTTGAGGCTTCGCTGCCAATACCTCTTCCCCGCGATTGTCCAGTTTTCGGATACGGGCGTGCCTGGCCACTGCCGAATCAAGATCTTTGGGGTTTCTTTCATAACGTCTTTCCACTAAATAGCGGCTATCGCCCAGTTCAAACTCAAAAGAAACCTCCAGTGCGCTTTCCAGCTGATGAATGATACCGCGGGTATTATTGCTGGCGCGTTCAATCCCTCCGTACAGGGCTAAGGTAATAGCATCCAGAATGGAAGATTTCCCGCTTCCGGTGGGGCCGAAAATCCCAAATAGCCCTTCTCTCCCCAATTCTCCAAAATTGATCTCTTGGGTGGTACGATAACTATTAATGCCGCTAAATCGTAGCAAAATGGGTTTCAATATTGGCTACCCCCATTGATGAGTTTCGGACCCGTCTGCAAATAGTTATCCGGGATAGACTTATCATCAGCCTCAGACTGATTCACCATTTCCAAAAAATATTGGACCAATTCTTCAGATGGTGCAGTACCATATTCACGCCCAAAAAATAAATTGAAACGTTCCACCAAAGACAGTTCCGAAAGCCTGCGGCCATTAGCATTTTCCATTGTCAGCTCGGGAAAAATAGGCCGGATGGTCACAAGACCCGTATGTAACCTGCGAAGTTCCATCAATTGCGACATTTCAATCGGCCCATCCGCCATGAGCTCCATTTCAACCCAATAACTTTGATTTTGGGGATTAGCGCACCAGTTTCTGGCTTCTTCGATATTTCCGGCCCGCCAGCGTTTTAAAGTTCTTCCCGAACCCAAGTTGATAGAGCGAACCCCGGCAGCGCCACCCGGTTTAACATCCACTATAACGATTTCCTTTTGTTGGTCGGCCTCTGAAAAACTGAAAGAAAGAGGCGAACCTGAATAACGGCACGGGGCCAGTGTATGATGAACTTGCTGGGGACGGTGTAAATGACCCAGGGCGATATACTGGGTCAATTTCGGTAGGGCCTGCGGTGAAACTGCCAAAGCCCCGCCCAACTGTCTTTCAGACTCGCACTCTACTCCACCAAAGGCAAATAAATGAGCGAGGGCTACATTCACTGTATCCGGCCGGAATATTTGATCCGCGGCTGCAAAAAGTTTACCAATTCGTTCCGAATAGGCAATTTGCTGCATCCCTTCATTCAACGCTTCCGTCAACACTTCATTAAGCCTGGACTCTGAGGGATAGGGTAAAGCATATACTATCACCTTTTCCTCACAGCCCGGCACTCCCAATTCCAACCAACCAGGTCCTGATGAGATCCTCTGAATTCCCCCGGAGGCCGCAGTAATTGACAGTTGCTCCCCAGGATAGCCCAGAAGGGAAATCCCATGTTTAACAGCTAAGGGACTCGCTGCCTGCAACCTTTCCGGGCTGTCATGGTTTCCGGCAATGGCGACAACGGCCCGCTTTCCTCCAGCGGAAAGCCGCTCGATAGCATCAAAAAAGAGCCTTTCAGCATCCGCCGGCGGATTATATGTATCATAGACATCACCAGCTATCAGGATTAATTGTACATCTTCACTTTGCACGATATCGACCAATTCATCAATAAACTGTTCCTGCTCCGGGAGCCTCGTCCGTCCTTCCAGAGTACGGCCGAGATGCCAATCGGAAGTGTGTAAAATGCGCACCTGTATTCCTCCCAAAACAAACCAACCGATTACGGCTAAAAGCCAGTCCGTTTAGTTCGATAGTCTTTTTTCTAATATCTCCTATTATCTCATACCTTTTCCAGCAGTCAATCATTGTTCCTTTTTGTTCAAAATAAAAAACGGTCTTGCGACCGTTTAAAAAAAATAAATTTTTGCTATGTTCTTAAGAATGGTTGGTTGAAAAATCTGTTTAATAATAAAGGCTTCGAAGCAAAAGGAATATCTCCTGCTGAGGCGTAGAGGCGCTGAGTTTAAAATCAATAATCTTTGATAGAGATAAAAATATGTTATATAATAAACAACCTGATTTCTTATTTTATCCATTCTCTGGCGCCTTTGTCACCACAGTGACGACGCCTCTGGAGGAAATAATATAATAGGCATATTGGATCAACCATTATTGAAAATAGAGCTCAAATTTATTTAAAAGACTGTTCCAAAATGTTCTTTACATCATGGTCCGAAAGGGGCGCCGGATCGACTTCAAACAGTCCGCCCATGGTCTCTCTGGCATTCTTGACATACTTGTTTATTTCTTCTACTTTAATTCCGTAATCGGACATTTTAAGATCAGCGACTCCGCATTCCTGTTGCAATTGAACCAACGCTTTCACAAAGTCTATTGGTTCTTTTACCCCCGGGAATCCAAGCGCTTTTGCCATATCTATCATCCGGGAGTTGCAGGCACCACTACCGGCAAAGTGCGTATAATAGGCCTTACTGATCATGATTAACCCCGCCCCATGGGGAAGTTCTGGATGAAAAGCGCTGAGCGCATGCTCCATCGAATGCTCCGAAGTACAACCCGAAGTCGATTCCACGATGCCTGAAAGAGTATTCGCCAGGGCAACACTGGCTCTGGCTTCCTCGTTGGCGCCGTCTTTGACAGCATTCGCCAAATTCTTGCCAATCAATTCGATACTCTTTAGAGCATACAAATCACTCATGGAATTGGCATATTTATTGATATAACCTTCAGTGCTGTGAAATAATGCATCAAATCCCTGGTAAGCTGTTAGATGCGGGGGCACTGTCATCATTAATTCCGGATCAACGATGGAGAGCACCGGAAATGTCCCTTCATATCCGAATCCGATTTTTTCATGGGTAAGTTCATTGGTGATAACAGTCCAAGGATCCGCCTCAGTGCCTGTTCCGGCTGTGGTGGTAATGGCTACAATCGGGAGCGGAAGATTCTTAACCACTTGGGCTTTCCCGGTGCCTCCCCCGATATAATCCCAATAGTCTCCGGGGTTGGTTGCCATCACTGCAATACTTTTAGCTGAATCAATGCTGCTACCCCCGCCAAGGCCGATTACAAAATCACAACCTGTATCCTGGGCAAGCTTTGCACCCTCCATAACATGAGTTTTAATTGGATTTGCCATTACCTTGTCAAATAAAACATATCCTACATTGGCTTTATCTAACTGTTCTTCCAAACGGGCTAAATAACCGTATTTTTTCACAGAAGTCCCTGCAGTTGTCACAATCAAAGCCTTTTTTCCAGGCAGTGTCTGCCGATGCAAAGAGTCCAGTTTTCCCTTGCCAAATAATATTTTAGTCGGCATATAATAGCTAAAATTCATGATAAACTCCTCCTTCATTCTTATTGAAATCATTGAACTTAATCTATTCAGCTTCATTCTACACCTTTGAGTGCACTCGAAGTCAACGAAAAATATCCATGCAACGAGTGCATTCGAAGTCAAATAAAAATAAGAGCACCCGATCTGCGTAAATAATCTCTTTTCTATTGACCTGGAGTATACTCTAAAGTATAAATAAAAGTATCCGGTTTATGCCAATCCGACAAATCAATTTAGGTTCATTCGATAAGTGATAACCAGGTTAAACCAACGGATAATCGATGCCTTGCCAATTGATAACGAAAGAAATGGGGGACTTATGATCATGGGTTTAACGATTAAGCAAGCAGCCGAAAAGATGAATCTTACAGTCTATACGCTTCGTTACTATGAAAAAGAAGGCTTATTGCCGTTTGTAGAAAGGGACCATACGGGCAACCGTTCATTTACTGAAAGCGATCTGGAATGGTTATCGGTGATTTGTTGTTTAAAAAACACCGGTATGCCAATCAAACAAATCAAGCAATATATCTGTTGGTGTTTGGATGGTGATAAAACCTTGGCAGCCCGTAAACAAATGTTGACAGAGCATCGCCAGGAGGTATTAAATCAAATCAAGGAACTGAAAAAGAATCTTGAAAAAATTGATTATAAAATCAGTCATTACGAGTCTTGTAAAGGGCCTGTGCAAGCCAAGGAAGCAGTTGTCAAAGCCGCTAATTTATAAAGGAAGAAGCAGATATAAATTAATTGCAAAGACACAGGAACCTTCATTAATTAGTGGCAGGTATTGTAGAAACATCTAGGGTTGGCGCAACTTCTTGAGGAACAGATGGATTAGCCGCCGGAGTAACTTCTTTACTTAAGTCCTGCCCTGTAATTCTGGGTTTGGATGACTTAATTGAAACAGGCACTACCGATTTATCCAAATTGAAATAAGCTTCCAAAATCTTTCTGGCTATCGGGGCCGCTCCACCGCTACCAGAGCCTCCCTGCTCAACAAATACCACGATTACAATCTCTGGTTTATTGGCAGGTGCATAACAAGCAAATACGCCTGAATTATCATAGGGTGGTTTTTGCGCGGTACCGGTTTTACCTGCGATTGGGTATTTACCGATTGGAAAACCCCGAAAAGCATCGGAAGCAGTTCCTCCATCACCAATTACTTCTGTCAAACCCTGCTGAACAATAGAGCGAATTTCTGGAGATATCTGTAAATCCTCCGATAACTGGGGATTGAATTTCGTAATTAATTCCTCGGAAGGTGAAGTAATCTTAGAAACCAAATGGGGTCGAAATATTTTTCCATTATTAGCAATGGCTGCATATACTTCAGCTAATTGGATTGGTGTGACTGTGAGAAAGGTCTGACCAATACCAAACATCTTCGTTTCTATATCATACCAGATTTTTTCTTTAGTATTTTTGCGTTTCCATTCCGAATCAGGTACCAGTCCTGAAGCTTCTTTAGGATAAAAAATTAAGCCGGTGGGTTTCCCCAAGCCAAAAAAACGACAATATTTTGCCAAAACATTGGGACCAACTCGGCTACTGAGTTCACCCATTACAATATTACAGGAATTCTTTAAGCCCTCAACAATTGTTTCCGTTTCATGTTTTCTCGGCCCAGTCGTCGCACTGGATATCCAACATGGAAATAACTTTCCATAAGTTGAGTCGTAACCGGTACAGTAGAACTTTTCATTTGCAGTAACCTTGTTTTCCATTAAACCAGCCATCACAGTAATAGGCTTAAAAGTTGAACCGGGAGCAAATTCTCCTTGAACCGTTCGATTCGTCAAAGGATGTAACGGATTTTGGTAGATTCCATCAGCTACTTTCTGAGGCATAACACCTACGAAAGAATTAGGATTAAAGC
>JAEZKW010000219.1 GCA_023415375.1 Bacillota bacterium | reverse complement strand
CATTAAATCGATTATGCCAAAAGATTTATTCTTATTACGAATAGTTTTTATCACTTCAAAGATATTATAATTCAAATATTTTACATTTAGGAGAGATACCGGCTTGGATATTAACAATATTAAACTGTTCCTATTTGATATCGACGGTGTTCTTATTCGATTACCAAAGTACTTTAGTAGTGTACTGCAGGATAGAGAATTTGAAAATGCAGCGTTAATCATGAATGAATTTTATTTTGGATCTGACTGTAAGAAATGTGATTTAGGTTTATTAGATCCGCACGAAGCAATCAAGCCCTATTTGGATCGTATTGGTTGGCAAAAGAGTCCGGCAGATTATTTAGATGCCCAATATGTTTACGAAAAGGATTATATCGATCATGATCTGATTTCTTTAATCGGAAAACTGCGCAACAGAGGTTATGGATGTTATCTGGCCACCAATCAAAACGCTTACCGATGGAACTTCTTACTCAACGAACTTGGTTTCGAAAAATATTTTGACGGCTGGTTTGTTTCCTCCAACTTAGGATATCTCAAAGAGAAAGAGGAATTTTGGGAACTGACTCTTTATAAACTAAAACGTACATATAACGAAATTGATTTAAAAAACATTTTGTTTATTGATGATATGCAGGAAAATGTTGAAACCGCTAATCGGTTTGGATTATCAACTTTTCATGTTGGAGCAGAAGAATCAATTAACATTTTAAAATCCTTGCTCCGGGAAGTCTAATCAAGCAGTTTTTCCAGAGCAACGGAAGTTTAAAAAGTGAATCCCAGGAAGAGGTAGACAAGCTCTGGAATAAACTCTCCGAAAATAGGGAGGGCCAACAATGCGGCTGGTTGAAGGATAAATTTAGTTTGTCATGCCAGATTATCCCCTCTACTTTAGGCGAGTTACTGCAAAATAGTAATGAAGGCAGTCGGAAAGAGTTATGGAAGCGTTGTTTACGATGAATAAAATTGACATTGCCAGTTTAAAACGGGCTACGAACAAAACTAAAAGATGAGTTCGGAAAGCCTGTTTCTTGAAACTTAAAACAGCAAAAAACAAACGGGAAATAGTAAATTTACACTTTACTGACAAATTATTATCAAAGGAAACCACCATCAAAATAAAGAAAACGCACCTATCAAGTTAAGGAAAGAGGTGCGCTTTTTGATGAAAAAATTAATCATCGCATTCGTAACATTACTTGCTTTAGTTCCACTTACAGCTGGAATCGCTTTTGGAAATGCGTTTTCTTTGGGGGCCGAAAATGGTATTATTTTAGCACCTGCAGGGTTGGGGCTGGATGTCAATGGCGCCTTTCAATCCGGAGAAAATCCTACGCCGCTTTATGGTGCCGAAATCGGTTACGGGATAACTCCGGCAGTTACTATCGCCGGTGTATTTAGAGGCGATTTTAAAGATGGGTATCATGGCGAAAAGTTGGTGAAAGCATTATTATGTCCCAATCGTCAAGGTAGCGGATATACGATTTATGGCTATTTTGATCTCGATCAATCGAAGATCTCAAGTTATGGAATCTCATTATGGAAAGATTCTCGATTTTTTTATGCATATGGCAATTTAGAATCGCGAAGCGCCACGGCAACCAAAGACCAGTGTTTGGCAGTAACCCCGGGTATTGATTTTAAGTTGGGCAAAAAATTTAGTGTAGGCGGGGAGATCGAATATAATCCTGAGAACTGGACCAGTCAGGAGTTACGCGTCGGCGCTCATTACAATTTAGGCCGTAAGATGGTTGCCAAATTTACCTATGAAACCGGTTTGACTCATGAGCAAGATAACACTTTCATCACTGGGATCAGTATTGGGCTATAATACAAAAGATAAAGAAAAAGAGCGTCCTTTTGGGCGCTCTTTTTAAGGGACATCAATTTTAGAATTGAGTCCCAGATTTTAATCAAACAACACACTTACTGAGACATCCTGATGAATACGGCGAATCGCATCACCCATAAGCGGGGCTACTGATAATACAGTAACTTTCGGCAAGGTTCGTTCGGGTGTTAACGGGACTGTATTACAAACAACAATCTCTTTAATGGCTGGGTGGTCTAAACGCTCAATAGCCGGCGGTGAAAAGATGCCATGGGTTGTCAATAAGTGAATTTCCGGTTTAGCGCCGCGTTCCAGAAGAGTATTGACCACCTGCATAATACTGCCGGCAGTATCAACCATATCATCAATAATAATAGGAGCTTTGCCTTCAACTTCACCAATAAAGAAAGTAATCTCAGCAACATTGGGGGCAGGCCGGCGCTTGTACATCACTCCTAAAGGCAAATCCAAACGGGTTGCCAGCTTCTCAGCTTTTTTAACGCTTCCGGCATCCGGAGCAATGATCACCCCATCATTAATTTTTTTCTGCTTAATATATTGGGCAAGCATTGGGAGTGCTGTCAAATGATCAACTGGAATACTAAAAAAACCTTGAATTGCCGGTGAATGAAGATCCATAGTGATAATTCGATCAGAACCGACTGTTGAAATAATATCCGCCAACATTCGGGCAGTGATTGGCTCGCGGGGTGCTGATTTTTTTTCTTGGCGGGCATAACAGTAATAAGGAATCACTGTCGTTATCCGCCCTACAGAGGCCCTCTTCAAAGCATCAATCATAATCAGGAGTTCCATGATGGTATCATTAATATTATTGACACTATTGGCAAAAGACTGAACGATAAAAACATCGGCTCCGCGGATACTTTCTTCAAACCGTACATAAATTTCGCCATTTGCAAAACGAGAAATTTTCACTCCACCTAGTTTAATTCCCAAATAATCAGCGATCTCTTGCGCTAGCGAAGGATTTGAAGTTCCTGAAAATAATTTAAGTTGATTGTATTGAGACATAAAACTATTCACCACCAGAATTATTAGCGTTCATATGCGTTATATTAATTAAGCAAAAAATTTAATATCATTTTCGATTCATTAAGGTCTTAAATCTCTGAAAAAAAGCAAAACAAAAAAGACCCTAAGGTCTTTTAGTTATACTTAAACTGCTCTTTGAATTTTGTTAGAACGTAAGCAGCGGGAACAGATGCGAATTTTTCTTTTCGTTCCATCAATTACAGCATAAATTGAACGAATATTAGCCTTCCAACGGTGATGGGTTTTAATATTCGAATGGCTAACCAAATTTCCGGTCTGGTAATCTTTACCGCATACCATACAACGATTAGACAAAAAAAACACCTCCAAAAAATATAGCAAATCAACGAGCAAAATTATTTTACCACAAACGATGCAGACTGACAAGGAAAATTTCTTGAATAAAGTTGATTTTAGGGCTTTTTTGAAATCGTGTCTATCAAATATGGCTCAAATTAAATGATTAAGCTCTACAATATTAAACGCCAGGCTGAATGAGGATTGAATTTTTGGATTAAAAGTATTTTCTATTCGTTAAAACTTGATTTTAATTCAAAAAATGTTAAACTAATATGCGTTACCAATATGTCAATCCACTTGTAAGTTACCCATATTATTCATGAAAGGCTTACTTTTTGGATTGACAGATTATGCAAATGATGCTTTACTAGTTTTAAATGGTCAACATGAAAAAAATTGATTTTAATTTTTATTCGTTTTGCTTAATGAAGGAATTTGGGTTATGGCTCTCATTTACCTTTTATTTTTGATGCCTTAAATTCCATCATTAAACCTAATTTTGTGTGAAATTTAGCTTTAGTTAGTAAGAAAAAATAAGGTTTGGTAATCTACTCCTTTACGATGAACTTTTTCATAAGGATGAACTATATCATAATGATGGGCTTTATCATAGTTGCTCTTATAATGGAAATACTAAGAAATTAGTTGAAGTCGCTTGCATACGATTATAGGGGGGACGCTTGATGATTACCAAAGATAACCGCATAATTGATGTTTTACAGCAAAACCCAAAGACTGCAGAAATTTTCGAAAAGTTGGGTATGGGTTGCATCGGCTGCATGGGTATCACAATGGAAACAATTGAAAATGGAGCAAAAATGCACCAAATTCCCTTAGAAGATCTATTAAAATCATTAAATGCAGTTCTGGAAGATAAGTCTTAATAAATTAAGTCGTAATCATTTGGCAGGATATTTTTATTTTAAGGCGAATTTATATTTTTTGGTTAAAACAACGAAGGAG
>JAEZKW010000166.1 GCA_023415375.1 Bacillota bacterium | reverse complement strand
AGGCCACCCCCGCTACTTACAAACGATAAAAGCCCTGCTACATACTGGGGCGCTATTCTTTGGTCCCAACAGTCCGTATAAGAAATACAAAGTTGAAAATCTTTTAACTTTGCTGCGGAAAAAAACTGATAATCACCAGTACTTTGAACCGCTATTTCATTTGAAAGTATTTCAGTAATTATCTGATCAATTTGGTGTAACGGATGATAAGGTGGATTTGAATAGTCCCCGATTAGGATCGCTCTTTTAGTATTTACCACTGTAGCCTCTTCCCTTCAAAATCGATAAAGGCCGGTTGGTCGGCCTGGTATTTTTGATGTTCTAAAATAAGCCCCACGATTTTTATGGCTGACTCTCCCGCAGTATAAGGTGCTTCATCATCTAGGTGCCCTCTCATATAAGTTTTGAGCCAGCCTGGATGAATTAATAAAACTTGGCCTCCGAAATCCTTTATGGAATTATGTATTAAAGCGGACTCCATATTCAAGGCTGCTTTAGACATACAATAACCAAACCATCCTTGACGATTGCAATCTCCGATACTGCCGGCTTCGGATGAAATATTGACGACCAATTTAGTATTACTTTTTAAAACCAACGGCAGCAAAGCTCTACTTACCCGTAAAGCCCCCAAAGCGTTCACATTAAAAACTTGTTGGATTTCGGTAAAATCAATCTCATCGAAAAGAGTTGATTCAATATCGCCTAAGACTGCACCGTTATTAATAACAATCTCCAAAGTTGCAGTATGGCTGGCAATGTATTCAGCAGCTTTTTTTACGCTTTTGTCCTCAGCGATGTCCATCTCTACCGGATATACCTTTCCTGGGAACTGATGGGTCAGGCTTTCCAGTTCCTCAGAAAGATTATGATGCCAACCGGCATAAACAATATAATCCAGCTTGACCATTTGTCGAACCAATTCCAATCCCAAGCCTCGGTTGGTGCCGGTAATGCAGACAACTTTATCCAAGCCTGCCAACTCCTCGCTTTAGCATTTTACGATAAAATATCGGCTTCAAGGGTAAATGTCGTTACGGCATTCACCTTCACTTTGACTATTTGGCCCGGGTTTAGTCCGGAGCTGGGTTTAAAGTGTATCAGTTTATTTTGAGAATTCCGACCGGACCAAATTTCCGGATTACGTTCACTTGGCCCTTCAACCAGGACTTCTGTAACAACTCCAATATAGGCTTGATTCTTTTCCAGTGAAATTTTGTTTTGAACTTGAATTAGTTCAGTAAGGTGGCTCTTTTTTTCCTCTTCAGACACCATGTCTTCCATTTTTGCGGCTGGAGTCCCAATCCGTGGTGAATAAATAAAAGTAAACGCTCCATCATACCGAACCTCACGAACCACTTCCAAAGTTTCCTGAAAATCATCCGCCGATTCACCGGGAAATCCCACTATGATATCCGAGGTTAAAGCTATATCCGGAATCCGCTCCTTTATTTTCGTAGCCAAAGCCAGATATTGTTCCCGGGTGTAGCATCGGTTCATTAATTTCAGTACTTTGCTACTGCCGGCCTGAACAGGGAGATGTAAATGACGGCATATCTTGGGTTCTGCCGCAATCGTATCGATTAACTCATCAGAAAGGTCTTTGGGGTGGGATGTTTGAAAACGGATTCTCTGAATATCCATTTTGTGAGCTATTTCTTTTAGTAAACGGGCGAAGTTCCACGATTCCCCTGCCAAATCCTTGCCATAGGAGTTTACATTTTGCCCGAGTAAAGTGATTTCAATCACCCCATCCCGGACCAAATCGTCTATCTCCGACAGGATTTGCTCCGGTCTGCGGCTGCGCTCCCGCCCCCGTACATAGGGAACGATGCAGTATGAACAGAAATTATTGCACCCATACATTATGGTGACCCAAGCTTTGAAATGTTGATCACGGTGAATGGGAAGGCCTTCGTAAATAGCACCATCGGTGTCCCAAACCTCTATAACGCGCGATCCGGAAGTTTGAACCTTATGGATTAATTCCGGCAACTGGTGCAAATTATGAGTACCAAACACTAAATCAACATGAGGGTAACTTCGCCGAATTTTCTCCACTTCGGCGGGTTCCTGGGCCATACAGCCGCAGACGCCAATAATAAGGCCTGGTTTTGATTGTTTTAACGACTTTAGAGCCCCGATATTACCATAGGTGCGGTTCTCGGCATTTTCACGCACACAGCAAGTATTAAACAAGATTAAATCAGCTTCTTCCGGAGAAGAAGCCTTGGCGTAACCCATAGATTCCAGCAATCCGGCTAAAATCTCCGAATCATGTACATTCATTTGACAGCCGAAAGTAGTGATGAAATATTGCTGAGACAATGTATTCTCCTTATCTGCCTATAAAGTCGGCATGAATTTGAAGATAGGCATTTTTATTACAGATTATTCAAATAGCGCTCTGGTAAAAGCCTCCCCATCAAACTCCTGCAAATCTTCCTTCTTCTCACCGACACCGATTAAGCATATGGGTATCTGCAGCTGCTTAGCGATGGCAATACAAATACCACCTTTTGCTGTACCGTCAAGTTTGGTAAGAACCAGGCTGTCAATGTGGAGAGCTTCATGAAATATTTTGGCTTGATTAACGGCATTTTGACCTGTCGTCGCATCAAGAACCAATAAAGTTTCCAAATTGCGGCCTTCAAGGTTTTGAGATACCACCCGTTTGATCTTTTTTAATTCTTCCATTAAGTTTACTTTGGTATGTAGACGTCCGGCGGTATCAATCATGATGATATCAACCTTTTTTGCCTTACCGGAAGCCATCCCGTCAAAAACGACTGCCGCCGGATCAGCCCCCTCCTGATGGTGGATAACCGGGATTCCGAGACGTTCCCCCCAAAGCATCAGTTGTTCCGTTGCAGCCGCCCGGAAGGTGTCGGCTGCCGTAAATATCACTTGACGGTTGTTTTCTTTGATCCGGGCTCCAATCTTAGCAATCGTTGTCGTTTTACCTACACCATTGACCCCGATAACCAAGTAAACTTTATTAGAATCCTTAAAATTAAAAGGCTTATTTCCGACCGATTCCAGGATGTTTTGGATCTCTTTGATTAGGGTTTCTTTTAGCTGTAAAGGCTCACTTAAACCCTGTTCTTTCACAATCTTCCGCAGCCGTTCGATTAAATCGGTGGTTGTCTCGACCCCAACATCGGCCATGATCAAAGTATCCTCAAGGTCGGTAAAAAATTCCTCATCAATCTTTTTGGAAGATGCGAAAATCCCCTCAATATTTTGGACAAAACCGGATTTGGTTTTTGATAGTCCTGCCTTAAGCCTGGCAAAGAGTCCTTGGTTCGGTTCAGTCATTCCGATTAGCTCCTGTTAATTAGTGATTTCGTTATAAATGATTTATCATTAGTTATTTGTTATTCGTGATTGGATTATTAACATCAGACTTTAAACGACTTATGTGATTCATGGACAACATGTAGTCTTCAAAGAAGAAAGCTCTCACCATAAAGGAGAGAGTAACTAAGGCCGAGATGGCTATAAAAATTAAAAAAAATAATTATCCAGCCTCGTACCAAGGCACATGAAAGAATAAATATTTAGCTATCTGAATGTCTAAACAAACCTAACCCGCGTGTCCGATTGGACACGAGCCCTTCCCCTAAAAACGTTCGCGTTTTTTAAGGAATTGTTCCACAATTCCCCTTGTGAAGCAGACAAATTTGTTAATTCAAGTGGAAGGGTAACCCTAGGCTACTTGGCCTTTATTCTTTAGCCCCAAGGGCAGTACGCACTTGTGCGACACGCGTTCTGTGCGTGAGGTTACTCTCCCACTGAAAATGCTTCTTCGAACAGACATCGTTGGGGGAGAGCTCGCCTTCATTGAAGACGGACCTCTATATTGAAGGCGCAGAGAGAGGTCTAGGCCTTCTTTTACCCGGCTTTTTGGGCTTGATTCAAGTCCAGGGAGATTAATTTGGTAACTCCCATTTCCTCCATGGTAACACCATAAAGAGTGCTGGCCGCTTCCATGGTACCGCGGCGGTGCGTAACTACAATAAACTGCAATTGTTTACTAAACATCTCCAATAGATGGGAAAAACGTGATACATTGACCTCGTCAAGCGCAGCATCGATCTCATCGAGCACACAAAATGGCGACGGTTTCACCGCCAAAATCGAAAATAACAAGGCAATCGCCGTCATAGCCCGTTCACCGCCTGAAAGAAGGCTCAGAGTTTGCAACTTCTTGCCCGGAGGCTGAGCGACGATTTCGATCCCTGAATCCAGAGGATTCTCCGGGTCCAGCAGAAACAGGTCGGCAACCCCGCCTTCAAATAATTCGGCATAGATTTTTTTAAATTGGATCTTCACTTCCTGAAAGGTCTCATTAAAACGTTTGACAATGGTACTTTCAATTTCAGCGATCACTTTCAAAAGCGATTCTTTGGCATGGGTCAGATCTTGGGACTGATTGCTCAAAAAATCGAACCTTTCTTTGACTTGGCGGTAATCTTCGATGGCCCCCAAGTTGACCGATCCTAATTTGCGAAGTTCTTCTTTGTTTTGCTCAATCAAGGCCATTACATCCGGAGGACTTGTCCAGGCCGAATCAATTTGGGCCATCCACTCGCTGCCGTAATCTTCTTTTAAATTGGAGAGTAAGTTTTCCAATTCCAACGTGATCTGATTGATGGACAGATCATATTGGTGAAGTAGGTTTTGAAATTCATTATTGCGGCGGCGGAAACTTCTTTCTTTGGCCTCAAGCTCTTTAATCACCGCTAAGATTTGTTCTTTTTCCTGTTTGGTTTGGGCCACCAAGGATTGTTGACTGCCCAGCTTGTTTTGCTCATCAACAATCCGGGCTTCCAGGGCTGAAATTTGTTCCCCGATTTTCACCCTTTCGGCTTCAAGCTGTTGTTGCCGGCTTTCAAAGTCATTATCCAGCTCATCGATTTCAGCCATTTGGCGCTGTAGACGTTCTTTCAAAGCGTTTTTACCGTTTTCTTCCTGATAAGCCGCACTTAACCTCGATTTGACATCGCTGATCCGTTGGGTGAGGCTGTCTTTACTTTGCTTGCTCTGGCGCATTTCCTCGCCAAAGCCGGTTAATTGCTGCTCAATTTGATGAAGTTCCTTTTCTTTCTCTTCAATTGAAACCGACAGTTCCTGATAATCGCTATCAAATTGGGTGATTTGACCCGCCAGTTCATTCTTTTGATCCACTAAAACGGCAGTTTCTTGATGGGCCCGGCTGATACTGCTCTCGTGGTTTACCAACTCCCTATCGATGGAAGCTTTACGAATTTTCCCCTCTTGTTCATGCTTTCTAGCGTCTTCCAGGTCGTGGGTAAGTTGGATATATTGATTCTTCAAATCTTTGGCGGTTTGTAATCCTTTCGCCAAATTGATTTCAGCTTCGTTCTTCTCTTGTTTTAAATCTTCAATCTCACGGCGCCGGCTCAGTAAACCCAGCCTTCTTTTGTCTACGCTACCACCGGTGATGGAACCGCCGGGATTGACCAGATCGCCTTCGGGAGTAACGATCCGGAAACTGCGATCCAGTTTGGAACCGATTTGAACTGCAGTTTTTAAATCAGGGGCCACCACCGTCAGATGAAGCATGTAAATGAGCGCCTGCCGGTATTTGGGCTCGAACTCCAGCATGGAAATAGCCGGCTGGCAGCCGTATTGTTGCAACAAATTATAATATTGCTGCATTTTACTGTCACTGGCATCAATCGTATTTAAAGGCAGGAAGGTCGCCCGGCCCTTCGAATAACGTTTCAAATAAGCAATGGCTTCCTGGGCCCGGCGATCATCTTCGATCACCACATTTTGCAGACTGGACCCCAAAGCGGTTTCGATGGCCAGCTCCATCCCGGGCTGGACTTTGATTAAATCAGCTACGATTCCCTGAATACTGGAATAAAACGGCTGGTCCACCGCTTCGGCAAGCAGCGCTTTGACGCCTTGAAAATACCCTTGGTAGCTTCGTTCCATTTCATCCAGCAGACTGTATTTGCTTTCCAGACCCCGGATTTTCTCTTTTAACTCCAAGTTTTTGTTTTCACAGGCATTTAAGTTGCTTTCTTTCTGCTTCATTTGAGCAGTTAATTCCGATTGCAAATTGTGTTGCTGCTCGATTTCCGAAAGAATGGATGCTAACTGGTCTTTCTTGGTTGCCAATTCCTGTTCCAGTTCTTGCAATTGAGCCCCGACAGTACTGATTTTCTTTTCAAAATCGCTGACTTGTTTTAAAACGAATTCCTTTTGAAGATTATTGGTATTCATTTTATTTTTCAAGGCGGCGATCTCGTTCAGGGTCTCGATAACACTATCTTTCAAGCCTTGTTCCTGAGCTTCAAATTGGAGCAGTTCCTGGTTTTGCGCTACCAGTTCCGTTTCAATTTGCCCTAGGGTCAGCTCATCGTTGCTTAATTTTTCTTTAATGGCTGATATATCTTGATCAATCAGCGATTGTTCCTGAATAATGGCTTCCTTGCGGCTCAGATTGGCATTTTTGTTATTGCGATACTCTTGTTCTTGTAATCCCAAATCGCCGATTTTATTTTGCAAGAAACCGATTTGCTCGGTACATTTATCAATTTGATTCTGAATCCGGTAATAGTCTTCACTGAGCTCGGTAATCTGGCTATCGAAATTCAAAGATTGTAAGCGGTTTTTTTCCAGTTTCGACTCGATAATGCTTTCTTGGCCCTCGAAATCTTGATACTGTTGTTCAATCTCTTTTTTGGCCTTATCAAGTTCTTCCAGTTTCACTTGATGATTTTGGATCAAACCGCCGAAATAGTTGATCTCTAAGCGGGACAATTCCTCTTTAAAATGTAAATAAGACTGCGCCAGTTTTGACTGGGTCTCCAAAGGCCCCAATTGCGCCCCGAGTTCATTTAAGATGTCTTGAATCCGTAACAGATTGTGATCAGTTTCTTCTAATTTACGCTCCGCCACCTGTTTACGGGTTTTATATTTAATAATTCCGGCCGCTTCTTCAAAAATATTCCGCCGTTCCTCGGGTTTTACCGATAATATGGAATCAATTTTGCCTTGTCCAATCACCGAGTAGGCTTCCTTGCCAAGGCCGGTGTCATAAAATAACTCCAGGATATCCCTTAAGCGGACGGATGATTTGTTGATAAGGTAATCGCTTTCTCCGGAACGGAATAATTTCCGGGTCACGGCAATTTCACTAAAATCCACCGGCAGGGACCGATCGGAATTATCCAGGACGATAGTGACCTCAGCCAGGCCCAGGGGCTTGCGTTGGGCGGTGCCGGCAAAAATGACATCATCCATCTTAGCGCCGCGTAAATTCTTAATGCTTTGTTCTCCCAAGACCCAGCGCAAGGCATCGGAAATATTACTTTTACCGCTGCCGTTGGGTCCGACAATGGCTGTAACGCCCGGCATAAATTCCAATTTGATCTTATCGGCAAAAGACTTAAAACCAATGATTTCAAGGCGTTTTAAATACAAAGAAATCCCCCTTTTGGCTTACAGCAAAAACATTTTACCATAACCCGGATAAAAAAGAAATGGGGGCGATCCTAAAGGTCTTATTGGAATTCATATGAAAATTTAATTCCTTATTTTTCTAAAAAATTCTCAATCTGCCGGGCGATCATCATACCACTGAGGCTATTTAAATGAACACCATCTGTATGCAATAAATAGCTATTCTTAAAAGCAATCTCATCAAAGTTTATTTTCGATACCAAATGATCGATCATCGATTTTCCGATTATTTTATAATCTCCATCCCATTCCGGTGCTGAGGTTCTTCGGCTTCCCGCTAAATAACGGACTTGCTCCGGATACATCTGTAAAAACCCTACTTTTTGTTGGATGGCGATATTTTCGATAGCCCGGTTATAAACCACGACTTCATTGTTGACTGCCGAACGAATGGATTCTCCAATCATGGGTAAACCAACCAGTGCGATTTGGGCTCTGGTATTGTTTTTTAAGTTTTCAACGATCAGGGTAAGGTTTTG
>JAEZKW010000012.1 GCA_023415375.1 Bacillota bacterium | reverse complement strand
ATTGCATAATACATTGCATTCCAGGCAACGTTCATGTTCGGCTCCGATTTTACAGGATTTTTGAAGGACACCCTTCTTTTCCGAAATCTCAGCCAATTGATTTTCCTTATCAAAAGAAACAACTTTTTGTAAAACCCGATCCTGTTGTTTTTCTCTTTTAATAACCTCATTCGCGAACTTTGCGGCATCGGCAATCGCTTCCACAATCGTAGCCGGGCCTCTAAGGGCATCACCGCCGATGAAAACATTCTCTACACTGGTCTCCCCTGTTAGAGGGTCCGCCTTGATACGGCCGTTCTCTTCCAGGGCGATCTTGTTTCGCTTCAGTCGTTCTGTTTCCACCTGCTCCCCAACGGCCGCAATCAAGGTATCCACTTGTAAATCCACAAACTCACCCGGCAAAGCCTGCGGGCTTCTCCGGCCCGAAAAGTCGGGAGCACCCAGTATCATTTTCTGGCATTTCAAATTCCCGTTTTGATAGGATACTGGCGCCAAAAGTTCCTTAAATTCAACTCCATCCGCTAAAGCTAGATCTAATTCTTCAATATCAGCCGGCATATATTTCCGGGTCCGGCGGTAAATCAAATATACTTTCTCCACACCATTCACTCTGATCGCAGCCCTAGCGGCATCCATCGCCGAGTTACCCGCTCCGATCACCGCCACAGTCTTGCCCAGCCGCAAAGAGTCGGGGGCTTTTTTATAGTTCTCCAAAAATTGCAAAACATTGATTGCTTCTTTATCGGCCACATCCAATTTCAGGAGCCCTGGTTTCCAAGCGCCGATGGCAATAAAAATGTAGCCAAATCCTTCCTGTTTCAAAGCCTCTACTGAAAAATCACCTGAAACACCCAGCCTAAATTCAGCGCCCATTTTACGGACTAAATCCAGGTCATGCGCTATCGCTTCTTTGGAAATACGGAAATCCGGGGCGATATGCTCAATAATGCCGCCGATTTTGTCTTTGCGATCAAAAACAGTCACCGCAATTCCTTGCAAACCCAAAAAATAGGCGGCAGCAAGTCCGGCAGGGCCAGCGCCAATAACTGCAACTTTGGTGGAGCTATTAATTTTCGGTCGGGTCATTTTTCCAATGACCTCTATAAACCCTTTTTGAGCGGCTAGTAACTTGGTGCCCCGGATATCTACCGCTTGTTCATAATCAAGCCGGGTACACTTAGTCATGCATCGATGGTTGCATAAAGTCCCGGTAATAAAGGGCAGAGGATTTTTAGCTATTATCAGGGCAAAAGCCTCCTGGTATTTCCCGGCGCCGACTAAACGAATATACTCCGGGATATCTTGACCAATGGGACACCCTTCTTTGCAGGGCGCTATAAAGCAATCGGTTAAGGGAAGGCTTTTATTCACCTTACGGGAAACGACTTGCCCGCCACTACTCTCTGCCTTTCGATAATGGGAAGCCGCAATGGCTTTCTCCCCAAGCTGTTTTAAAAGTTGTAGATCAATCCCTTTTTCCTGGAAATCTAGCGCTTGATCAAGGGCTTCCGCCAATTGACGGATTCGCAAATATCCGCCTGGTTTCAACATTGTGGTGGCGAAGGTAATGGGCCAGATGCCGGTCTGATAGATTTCTTCAATATTATAGAAATCAGCGCCGCCTGAATATGAAGTCTTCAAATCACCACCCATTTCTTTGGCAAGCTGGTACGCCAAATTGATGGTTAACGGGTACAAGGCCCGGCCCGACATATACATTTCTTCGCCTGGCAGTTCCCTATGGGCTATCTTTACCGGAAAGGTATTGGAAAGCTTTACCCCAAAAATAAGTTGATGTTCTTTGGCTAAAGTTTGGAGCCTGGTGAGCATGGGTATAGCATCCCGAAACTGAAGATCGTTTTGGAAGTGATGATCGTCAAAGACCAAATAATCATAACCCATTTGGTCCAGGGTTTGGCGTACGAATTGATATCCAAGCAGTGTGGGATTGCATTTTACATAGGTATGAAGGCCTTTCTCGGCGAGCAGATATCTGGCGATCCGTTCGATTTCTTCCGGCGGACATCCATGAAGGGTTGAAAGGGTAATGGAGGTGCAAACTTTGGGGGATATCCCCGCCAGATCCTTCTCATTGAAATTTTGAAATAAATTCAAATGCTGCCGGAGATATTCACGGCATTCCTGCCAAATCGCCGTCCCCGAAGCATCTTTTAGACCATTGATAAAAGTGTCAATCTTCGGAGATTGAATTCCCGCCAAATCATAACCGACACTCATATTAAAAATAAAACCCCCGGATGATCCAACGCCCAGCTCTTTAGCCAGCACATGGAGGGCAAACCAGGCTTTAATATACTCCCCCATTGCATCAGGGACCGTAAGTTCCGTTGACCACTCCACATTGTAACCTTCGTCGTTTGCTAAAATACAAGGCTTGGAAACCGGTAAATCCTCACCATCCAAAATTTGAACGGTCTTTAGCTCAAAAAACCGACCCCCGCTAAGATAGGCGGTAACTATATTCTGGGCGAGTTGAGTATGAGGACCGGCAGCCGGCCCCAATGGATTCTCCAATGGGGTACCAAAGAGTTGCAACTTCGGTTGATTTGTTTTTTTATAAAACTTATCCTGGGGTATGCCGAAAATAGATTTGTTTTTGGCATATTCGGCTAAAATCCAAGTCATTAATTTATCAAATGGAATTGGACTCATACGATCACTCATGTGCAGGCCTCCGAAAAGTTTTTGTTGAGATACCATTTCAATATTAAACACGATTGGCTTCTGGCTATTTGCTATTGGTTATCTAGAAAATACTTTTTAACCTGGTATTATTTGCTGAAATAAGTATCTTGAATGCCTATTATCAACTCACCCCCTGAGCTTCATTCTACTAATTGTTACTCCTGAGCCATCCCCCTCTCTACCGAAGTAGAGAGGTCGCGTCTGAAAGACGCGCGACTGAGGGGGTGAGTTGCCATTAGACATCTTGAATTATTAGCCTTCTGATCTCATTTTCATCTTTTCGATTACAGCGTCTTGCTCAGATAAGATGGAACAGCCCAGGGTGATGACTATCTACTAATAATAATCATTCATTAAACTCAAACTATAAGCCAAAAGCCAGAAGCTAATAGCCGATAGCTACATCTCCGGCCCTAAATTCTCGCCCACACCTTCTTCGCCAGTTCCCGGCTCTTTGCGCAAACTTCCTGTTCGTCAATAGTTAGGAGTTTGCGGTTTTCCATGACGATCTGGCCATTAATGATCGTTGTTTCCACCGAGCGGCCGCTGACGCCAAACAAGATATGGCCGTTGATGTTCTCAGGCCCGAGCGGCGTGGGTGGATCATAATCAACTACGATAATATCGGCATAAGCTCCCGGCGCCAATATCCCCAGTGGGTTTTTAAAATATTGGGCGGCAATTTTTCGATTATTTTCAAACATCATTTGAGGGATCTCGCCCCAGGCGACACTGGGATGCCCGTGGGCATGCTTATGCAAACAATTGGCTGCTTTGAACGATTCAAACAAATCACTGGTATAACCATCGGTACCAAGGCCGATATTAATACCTTGATCAAACATTTCTAAAACCGGAGAGAC
>JAEZKW010000367.1 GCA_023415375.1 Bacillota bacterium | reverse complement strand
TCCGCGATCTTCCGGCGTAAAAGGGCGGTATTGGTCCGGAGATTTTCGATAAAGCCGTCCCTGGCCCCCCTAACGACTATCTCCGTCTCCGGTTCGCTAATCGCCCGCTTTTCCCAGCCTTTGGAGCTAATCTGCAAAGCCTCGGTAAAATCCCGAACCAGCAATACGGTATCGCCCTTTAAGACGGCGTCGATCGCCTCATCCAAAGCATCAATCCGGAAGAGGTTATTCGCTGTGATCAGATGATCTTCGATCCAAAGAAGATCTTTCGCCGGGTGACCCATGGCGTGATTGGTGCTCAATTTGACCGTATCCACCATCAACGGTCGCAAAATATGATCGTTGATGATGGTTTGATCCGCCAACCCGTCAATATAGACCACCGCTGCATCCCATCCTCCCCCCATATCAATGGTAAACTTGCGGACTATCAAATCAGGACTTTGGCCAAAAGCGTCGCCGATCCGGGCCAAGTTTTGGTTAAGATCCCGGGAAAGGCAATCTTTCGGACGGGTAGGAGTTAAATTTTTTCCGTTCTTACCCATGGCTGCTTTAATTTTGTTAACGAACCAACCGAGCATTGGCTACCCCTTTAAAATCTCTAAATTCCATAATAAAGACACATTCAAAACTTCATAAGTTATTATTGCTCTAAACTGGTTTTTATATGAAATAGCTTTTGAGGAGGTTTTTAGACAGAAAGGCACAGATTTTATACGCTTGCGCTAAACTCAATCAAAAACCATAGACTCTGATCCTTTCCAATGGTACACTATAAGAAAAACTAGGGAAGGAGAGAACCCATGCATTTAAGGGATCCTAAAGTTTCGATCGTCAAATGTACTGAATTTCATAAGTTCGACAAGGTAAAAGAATCAGTTATTCAGGCCACCGAGCTGATTGGAGGACTCGAATCCCTGATTACTCCCGGCGATCATGTCATGATAAAGCCAAATCTCTTATGTGATGCCGACTATAAAACCGGCGCCCCACCAATCCCAATATAATTTTTGCTGTGGCTGAACTCTGCAAGGAACTGGGCGCCAAAAAGGTAACGATTGCAGAGGGATCCGCCATCGGCAACGACACGGACCAAGTATTCGATGCTTTGGGTATCCGGGAAATGGCTCAAAAGTATCAATGTTCGCTGGTGAATTTAATCAAGGATGAATTTACTTATTATGTGAATCCATTAGGGCGAAATATTAAACGCATTCGCTTACCGCGTACCTTTATTGAAAGCAATTTAGTGATCAATATACCGGCCATGAAGACCCATGATGCTTTGGCGGTGACCCTTGGACTCAAAAATTTAAAAGGTATTATCCATCAGGCAGATAAAAAACGTTTTCACAAATGGGGTTTATCCCAGACAATTGTCGATTTGGGACATTTAGCCATACCGGAATTGACCATTGTTGATGGGACTGTGGCATTGGAAGGTATGGGACCGGTGGTGGGGCAAGCTGTAAACTTAGGACTGTTATTAGCCTCCACTGATACGATTGCTGCCGACAGAGTGGCTATGGCTATTATGGGTTTTGAACTGTCGGAAGTGGAATATATCAAACTTGCCGGTGAGCAGGGACTAGGATGTAATGATCTATCAGTAATTGAAATCGTTGGCCAGTCCATCGATAAGGTAAAAAGGCCTTTTGCCAGGTTGAGTCTGGACCCGGAAATTTTAAATCAAATGGGGATTCGTCTAGTAGCCTGTGATGCTTGTAGCGGTTGCAATAACGCGATAAGTTCCTATCTTTACGGGCAATATCTCAAAGGAACATTGGAAAAATTAAGGGGATGTACACTCATTTACGGACAAAATCCTTATATCCCCGAAGACAATCAGGGTAAGGTTATCCGCTTAGGGGTTTGTACCCGGAATGTTCAATTGGAACAGGGAATTTACGTACCGGGTTGTCCCCCTCATCCGATGCATATTGATGATTTTCTTAGCGGAAAAGGTTTGGAGAGGAGCTAAGGGCTTCAGCATGTTATATTTAATCAAGTTCATTTATATTACATTTTTTTTGCCGCCCGGAATATTTATGATGGCCTTGTTATTTCTTGCTGGCTGGCTTTTTTATAAAAGAGAAAGAGTTATCCCCATCGTTCTGCTTGGAATTATAACCCTTTTTTATGTATGCAGCAATTTTTATTGCGGTGATTTATTGCTTCATTCATTGGAATATCATTACCGTCCTCCGAAAATCATTCAGGGGGATGTCATTGTGTTTCTAGGCGGGGGTGCCACCTTAGATAGTCCTAACCTGCATTATAAGGGTCACCTGTCTGGGGCTGCCGCCAACCGTTTATTAACATGCATTCAGCTCTATCATCAACTGAAAAAACCGCTGATTGTTTCGGGAGGCAAGGTATTCGAAAACACCGGCCGGGAAGCTGACATAGCTAAGGCGAGTCTAATCGAGGCGGGGATTCCTGAAAAAAAGATACTTGTTGAGAATCAAAGCCTAAATACCACCGAGAATGCTAAATTCACAGCAGTAATTTTGGCAAAATACCACTACACTCATCCCATCCTGGTTACTTCCGCATTTCATATGTGGCGCGCAGTAAAACAGTTTCATAAGTTTGGCATTGAGGTAACACCCTATCCTACTGACTACCGGACCAACCAAAATCTTGGTTTCTTTGGTATGAATTTGGTTCCTGGGGCCGACGCACTTAACAATTTTAGTCTCGCCCTCAAGGAATACTACGGAATCTTGATGATGAACTGGTACTAGGATTGAGTACTTTGATTTTCTAGCTTCTAGGCCTTGCGCTTTAAAAAATTAATTCTTAACCCCAAATCTCCGATTTAAAATTAAAAGAGTCCACGCTGTCGAAAATCCCCATATGAAAACTCCAGTTAAGTTAATGAATACCGTACTAAAATCGGGTTCTCCATAAATACCTTTCACTTTAAAAAGTGAAAAAACAACATAAATTAAAAACCAACTAATAGCTCCGTAAAGTAAACCCTTTAAAAAAATGGCAGGACTTTGTATAACTTTAATCAACATCGCAAAAACCGCACCTAAAAATGAGGCCACCAAGATTACAACCATTTCCGAAAATAATAATTGTAAGAACCCTTGAGGGCGATGATTGTATGTTATTATCGCCGCGAAATCAACATATCGAAACTTGGTTAAATGAATCCCATACATAATATAGGTAAATAAAAACTGAGGGAGCCAACCTACTATGCCTGCTATAAATCCTTGGGTAAAACGGTCTTCCATGAAGCCTACTTCTTTGCCAAAACTCATTTTCAGTCAACCTCTTTCTTTTTGAACATTAGTTATTCAAACCATATTTCCGGTTCAAAAATAAAAATGTCCAGGCTGTTGTGATTCCCCATATTATTGCGGCAATACAGTGTAGGAAAGCTGTATTAAAGTCCATAATTTGATAGATTCCCCTTATTTTAAAAAGAGCAAAAGTGGAATAGATGGAAACCCATAGAATAACACCATATAACCCGCCTTTTAAAAGAATACTGGGACTACATATTATCTTTAGCAACATAGAAAAGGCTATACCCAGTAAACCCTGCATGGCCAAAACTAAAAATTCAGCAAATAAAAATTCAACCACCCCGTGTGTCTTGTGGTTTAGTACCGTTATTGCCGCAAAATCAGCATACTTAAACTTCCCTAAATGTAAGCTAAAGATAGTATAGGTAAAAATCATTTGAGGCAACCAACCAACGATTCCGGAGATAAGCCCTTGCACATACCGGTCTTTCAATTTATCACCACTTTAAAAACTAACTTATTTTGGTGTATGAGAATCGACACTAGATAATAATGTTTCCATAAAATACTTATAAAATTCCTCTGTCTATACCAAATTTGGTTAATCAAGCTACTGTAAAATTATTGCCCCGAACAGATGTTTGTGATATAATCAATCTAGAACATATGTTTGCTACGAAGGGATGTTTCCATGGACGTTCTGGAAAAGGTTAAAATATTGGCCTCAGCAGCTAAATATGATGTTTCGTGCGCTTCAAGCGGCAGCACCCGCAGCAATGATTCGAAGGGACTGGGCAACGCTTCCGCATCTTCGGTAGGCATCTGTCATAGTTGGGCCGCTGATGGACGCTGTATTTCTCTATTAAAAATTTTGTTCTCCAACTATTGTATCAATGATTGTGCTTATTGCGTCAATCGCCGCAGCAATGACATTCCCCGCAGTTCTTTTACGATCAATGAATTAGTTGATTTGACAATCAATTTTTATCGTCGCAATTATATCGAAGGGTTATTTTTAAGCTCCGGAGTATTTGTTAGTCCCGAACGGACGATGGAAGTGTTACTCCAAGTCATTAAGAAGTTACGCCGTGAACAACATTTTAACGGTTATATTCATTTGAAGGTTATTCCGGGGGCAAGCAGGGAGTTGATTCGGGAAGCAGGTTTCTATGCCGACCGGCTGAGCGTCAACATCGAACTCCCGTCGGAACGGGGCCTCAAATTGCTCGCCCCGGAGAAAAAGCGTGATCAAATTTTAACTCCGATGTCCTATATTGGCGCTAAAATCCACCAGAGCCACGATGAACATAAACATTTTAAAAAAGCGCCATATTTCGTCCCAGCAGGGCAAAGTACCCAGCTCATCGTAGGGGCCTCACCGGATCCTGATTATCAAATTTTACGATTGGTTGAGCAGCTCTATCAAAAAGTCAATCTACGAAGAGTTTATTATTCAGCCTATGTACCTGTCAATCATAACCCTTTTTTGCCGGCTTTGAATTTTTCACCGCCACTGAAAAGAGAACATCGTCTTTACCAGGCTGATTGGTTAATCCGTTTTTATCGATTTAAAGCCGAAGAAATAGCTGACGAGAGTCAACCGGTTCTTGACTCCGATTTAGATCCTAAGACCAGTTGGGCTCTACGAAATTTGCACCGCTTTCCGGTGGAGGTAAATCGGGCCGATTATGAAACCTTATTAAGAGTTCCGGGAGTCGGTTTGAAGTCCGCTCAGCGTCTGATTGCGGCCCGCAGGTTTGGTGGCTTGCATTTGAATGAACTGTCAAAGTTAGGAGTGGTCCTTAAAAAAGCTCGTTATTTTATAACTTGTCAGGGCCAATTTTTGGAAAGACTAGACGACGATGCCATCATTCGTCGGAAATTATTGGACGAGCCCCAGTACAGAGGGCAGTCTGCAATGACCCAAATTCCTTTATTTACTGAATTTTAATGGAGATAGATGATGATTCGTTATCAGTACGATGGAACTTTTGAAGGCTTGCTTACAGTATTTGCTGTTGCTATCAAAGATGATCAAGAAATTGTAAACATTACCCCCTGGGAATCACAGGCTGACTTGTTTACTGAGATTCGTAAAATAGCTACGGATGCTGTTTTGGCAGCTGATTTTTTTGACTGTTTTCAAAAAAGTTTTTCAAAAGCAGTGCTTTTGGAGATGGGTTATTGTTTTCTTTCGGAGAAAACCGGTATTGAAAAACTATTGTTTGATTATATTTGGAGATTGATGAAGTACGGTCCAGAAGTTCAAGAAAATTTATCGGATCCGGTGGTTTTTAAGATCAGGCGTATCTGTGACCAAGTTGATCATGAAATTCTGCGAATGCAAGGTTTTATCCGCTTCCGAAAGCTGGTTAACCAAGTTTTTTATGCGCCGATTTCTCCGGATAATAACATCGTTCAATTACTGGCTCCTCATTTTAAAGCCAGGTTTGCCGACCAGCTTTGGCTAATTCACGATACTCACCGCAAGACCGGTATTTATTATAATGGTACCCAAGTCAATTTTATTCCTTTCATGGAGATGACCCCAAAAATTCATTTGGCTACAAAACCCTTTGAGACGGAGCTAGACTCAAAGCTACTGGATAAGGATGAGCGAATGTACCAAGAAATTTGGGATCAGTATTTTCAGAAGATAGCCATTACCGAACGACAGAATAAGCGACAGCAACGCCAACGGATGCCTGAACGGTATTGGCGATTTTTGGTAGAAAATGTTCAAGGATGAAGCAGAAAGCTGCTGAAAAATGACTATGTGCATCAAGTGGACGGACAATTACTCCAGCTGTTTTAAAAAGTATTCAAGCTTTCGATTTTTAACTTCCGCTAACGGCTTAGTATTTTTAAATCAGGAGTGTAATACTATACTTGTACCAAAAGAAATGACGGGGGTATCAGGGCTTTTTGTACGGTTATAAACTGGCCCCCAAACTGTCAGAAGTCTTCCAATCCATGAATAATAATTTGCCAAGTATTTGGTCCATACGTTTTTGGAAAATTTTCGATCAGCTCCCTCATACGCTAGAAAGGTCAAAAACAAGGATACTCTATGATTTTTCTCCTTTTCTTCTTCCATTAACCTCGCACCTATGTTTATTGATTAATGATTAAGATTTATGATAATATATTATTTAGTAAATTTATATTGGCATAGATGTCTTTTATCCTTTTTCTTTGGGAGACTTTATAATTCCCTAAAACGCTTGGCATTTTTTTAAGGAATTGTTTCGCAATTCCCCTAAAAAAGCTTGGCTTTTTTTAAGGAATTATTTCATAATTCCCCTTAAAGGAGTTTATACACTTGGAAAACATTCTTTCAATCGAACAGATTTTTAAACCGGGTAATACCATTCAACTTATTTTTTCAGAATATTTGGGTCAAATTCAATCCTTCACCGCAGTTGTAAATAATTTTTTGGAAGAGGGTTTATTTATCTCCACTACAGTGGAAGAAATTGATAAATTACTTGATACCGGTCAAGAGATTATTATTCAATACGAAAGTCCGGATGGTATTAAATATTTATTTAATACCTATAAGATTGAAAAAATTAAGAAAGATACTTCAACTTTAATATGTGCCAAACCCTGGAAAATGAATTCTTCAATGCAATATCGTTATTTCGGGCCACAGGTCGAATTGCCCTGGAAAATTCACTCTGCATCCCTTAGGCGCTATTTTCGGATGAAGACGGATTTGCCTTTTTATTATATGCTGGATGGGATAATCCATGTTGGAAAGGTTATGGACCTGTCAATAAGCGGACTCTTTGCCATTGTTCATCCTGATCCCCGGCTTAAGATCCAAAGTCAGCTAACTTTTCAAATTCAACTTCCCAAAATAACACCCATTGAGCTAGTGGGAGAAGTTGTTCGAAGTCAAACCATTAAGAATACCAAAATGGGAATTGCACTAAATTTCATAGAGGTTCCGGAGGAAAAACGACAAGCCCTCGCCCGTAGTTTACAAGATTTATAATGGATTTCCAAGTTTTTGATTCTCAAAATGGAGTGATAGTTATGACAGATAGTCACGCACCTGCCTCTGAGTACTGGATCAAGGCATTAAATTTGATAAAACATCCTGAAGGCGGCTATTTTCAGGAAAGCTACCGCTCTCCTGAGATGATTCATTTAAAGTCAGGCTCGGCTATTCTCGAAAGAAATTCGGCCTCCAGTATTTATTTTTTACTACCTGGCAATGAGGTTTCTTGTTTTCATCGTTTACGGTACGATGAAATTTGGTACTATCACGCCGGTTCTCCATTAACCGTTTACATGATCGATGGCAGCGGACGGTTAAGTGAACAAAAGCTTGGCCTCGATATAGCAGCGGGAGAATCACCACAGATTGTTGTACCCCGGGGATATATATTTGGTGCCGCAGTAAGCCAAGTTGATTCTTATACCCTGATTGGCTGTGTTGTTTCTCCGGGATTTGATTACCAGGACTTTGAGCTGCTTTCCCGGAAAACCTTACTGGAACAGTATCCGCAGCATCACAACATCATCATCAAATTAACCACTGCTTAAATTCGTACAACGGGAGTGTAGATTACAAAATGGATTTGAGAATCTGCACAGCCGGAGTGTAAATCGACACAACGGAGTGTAGATTTACAAAATGGATTTGAGAATCTGCACAGCCGGAGTGTAAATCGACACAACGGAGTGTAGATTTACAAAATGGATTTGAGAATTTGCACAACCGGAGTGTAAATCGACACAACGGGAGTGTAGATTTACAAAATGGATTTGAGAATTTGCACAACCGGAGTGTAAATCGACACAACGGGAGTGT
>JAEZKW010000355.1 GCA_023415375.1 Bacillota bacterium | reverse complement strand
AATCGGTAATTTCTAGTGAACGTTGCCGAATTTCTTCTACAGGTTTAACACCATAAGGGCAATGAGCCGAGTCGGCCAAATAAATTAGGTCCTCTGCCGGAAGCAACCGCCTCACTTCCAATAAAATCGAAAGTCCTCCCACTCCTGAATCAAATGCTCCTATGGGCGCATTTTTTGACAACCCAACCACCTCGGTAAATAGCGTTAATATGAAATTTCCATTTCGTCCCTCTGGGGCTCGCCTCCCATAGGAGGCGCATACTTGGGCTCACGGAAATTTCATTCTTTCCTCATGAAAGCCCGTTTGAAGGGCTTTCGTTCGGGTTAATAAAAAGATTCTAGCCGCCTTTTGATAATCCTTCATTGAAAACTGATTTCATATTGCCTTTTGGCGGACAGACCAATAAAATGAAATTATAAAAGCAACTATAAACTAGAATCTTTGTTAAAGTAACACTTTTGTTCCTGTTAAGCCCAAGAATATTTCCACACGTGGAAATATCCTCCGCCTTTTCCTATTATTTATGCAACTTTTATCGTTTTCTCATAAAAGTGAATGACGGGGACATATTAATAAAGTAAAACCTTGAGAGGAAAAAGATAGTGGTATTTTCTTGGCAGAAGTTTCACAACTGGGTCACCATCAAATTGAATGGATCTTATATATTTCTTTTGATGCTGCTTCTTATTTTTGGAGGGCTATTACTGGCTATTTACTTACCTCTGCCCTCTCCCCAAATGCCGATAGCCTCAGAGGTTTATGATCAGAACCATAAATTAATTACAACTTTTTTTTTACAGAACCGAAGCCCGGTTCATCTTGATGAAGTACCGCCTTTTTTGATTAAAGCGATACTGGCTGTAGAGGATCACCGGTTTTATCAACACCATGGTATCAACCCGGGAAGAATTGTCAAAGCATTATTTTATGATATAATGCACCGTAGTTTAGACCAGGGTGCCAGTACCATAACCCAGCAACTGGCTAAAAACGCTTATCTCGATCAAAAGAGGACCTTTCTTCGCAAACTCAAAGAGTTATTCTATACTGTTAAATTAGAATTACAATTACCAAAAAATAAGATTCTCGAATTATATCTAAACCAAATCTATTTCGGTCATGGCGCCTATGGGTTAAAAATCGCTGCCCAAACTTATTTTGGCAAAGAACTTAGTCAATTGACCCCAACTGAAATGGCTCTACTTGCCGGCTTACCTAAAGGGCCAGCTTATTATTCGCCATATTTTCATCCCAAGGCTGGCAGGCAGCGAATTATCGAAGTTTTACAGCGGATGAGAGAATGCAATTACATATCGAATGCCCAATTTGAGCGTTACCGTTCGATGCCGCTTCATTTACCGGGTATCATAAATAAAACAGCACCGGCTCCATATTTCCTTGACCTTCTCCAAGATGAAGTAGGCCGAATATTTCCCAAAGAACCAGGATTGATTTATAAAGCCGGCTTTATCATTGAGTCCACTTTGGATATGGAAATGCAAAAAAAGGCTGAGCGTTCTATGGCAGAGGGTTTGCCCAAATTATTTCGAGATAAGCAGGGCTTACTACAACCCCAAGGGGCGCTGATTACAATCGACCCCCAAAACGGTGCTATCAGGGCTTTAGTGGGTGGTACCGACTCTACAAAATCTCAATTTAATCGGGCCATTCAAGCCCATCGCCAGCCCGGATCGACGTTTAAACCGATTTTATATGCTACAGCTTTAGGCCACGGGTATACTTTGGCCAATCAAGTTGATTGCAGCCCGGTAACTTATCAAATAGGACGACAGACCTATCGGCCGACTGATGACAATGATGAAGAACGTTCCGGCCTTTTATCCCTGCGCGAGGCTTTAGCATCTTCCAGTAACGTGGTGGCTGTCAAACTATTATATCAAATTGGAACTGCCGAGGTTATTTCACTCGCCAAAAAACTTGGAATTACTTCTACTTTGCCACCTCAATTGTCACTAGCCCTGGGCTCCGGGGAAGTCACCCCGCTGGAATTAGCCAGCTCCTACCTGCCTTTTGCCAATGGCGGTAAAAAGTTAACTCCCACCACCATACGGCGGATTTTAGACCGGGAGGGCCGGGTTCTGTACCAAGCTCCTACCGAACATCTAACAGTGATCGATCCCGGAGTGGCTTATTTAGTGACGCAAGCTTTAAGCAGCGTCTTACATAAAGGTGGTACAGCCGCAAATATCGAGGGTGTTATTAATCGGCCGGTGGCCGGTAAAACCGGAACCACTGAAGAAAACCGGGATGCCTGGTTTGTGGGATATACTCCTGACTTATTGACCTGTGTATTTGTTGGTTGCGACCACAACGAGCGTTCCTTACCGGGAGCTGCTAATCAAATAGCGGCACCGATTTGGGCTGATTTTATGACTGAGGCTTTAAGAAGTAAGCCTGCGCTCGACTTTACGATTCCTAGCGATGTCGTCCAAATGGATATATGTACTGAGACAGGGGCAAAGGCTACTGCCTTTTGCCCCAAACGGGCTGAGTACTTTTTAACAGGGACCGAACCAACCGAATATTGTCAAAAGCACCGTTTCCTCAGTATTCAAGTATGCAGACGTTCCGGCCTTTTACCGGGTCCTTATTGCAGGGAGCTCGAAGTAAGACAATTTAAGCTTGGCGACCAACCGACGGAGATCTGTAATATATGTCGAAAGAATTCCTATTTCTTCGAATGGCTGCGGCGAATATTTAATTCGAAATCACAATAGACTCTCTTCCCGGATTGGACTCGGATGAATATATTATATTATCCCCGGTCCAGTCGGATCGGATTTCAATAAATATATCCAATCATGCTAATTATAACGATCCGGGAGGAATGGAATATGACCCTGCCAAAAACGATCCCCATCGATGAGTTAGCCTTATTATGGGTTTCAACCATGATTTACTATTCCAAAAAAATCCCGCAACGCTTTTCTGCTGACCCGTCTCTGGCCAAAAAAATTGAGCTTGACTTATTCCAATTCCGCTCCATTGCTTACCAGTTAGAAATGCTTTTTTGTACCCGCCCGTCTGATTCTTGGGCCAAACATATCTGGCGTCAGAATTTTGCCTTTTACTTATCCCAAATCATTCACCGTTCGCAGCTCTTTTTTCAGCATCTTGGCACACTTCCGCATTCAATTGAAAATTAAAAACAGGGCCACATACTCCCTCCTCATAGATTGCCTTTTCTGGTAACCTTTAGTTTTTTTTACAATCCTGCGTTCAATTGGCTATCCACTCATTCCCACAAGGAACTTCCCAAGCTTTAAAGAAATTGTCAGTAATAGAAAAAGCCTGACAGGTTGGATTCTGTTTCCAAATGCAATTAAACAATACTGCCACGGTTATTCGAAGCGTCAAAGTATGATCCGTAGCCTTCTGCCTGGAAAATATTTTTCCATTCCCAATCCCAGGTAGAATAGCCATTCCGGTATTGATTTCCGTTTGTATCACGGCAAAGCCGGAAGCGCGCACGCGCGTGGTGACTTTTCAGCACTTATATCAGCTAACTTTTTGCCCGTGCCGTGGACAAAAAGGAGCAAAAGATGACATTGAAAAAGACTCTGGTTTCCTCTCTCATTTTGGGTGTTTTGACTTTCACTGCCGGCGCTGTTTATGGACAAGTCTATTATGTTCAACCTGGGGATTCTTTGTATAGTATTGCCGCCCGTTATGGTACGACCACAACAACATTATCCCAGGCCAATGGTTTAAGCAACAATCAAATTTATCCCGGACAAGCCTTAAGTATTAATCCAAAAAGTACGACCAGTAACAGCAGTTTCGCCTATACAGTTTTATCAGGCGACAGTCTTTTCTTGATAGCTCAGAAGTTTGGAATTACAGTGGACGCCCTGAAAAGTAGCAATAACCTGTCAAGCGATAATCTATCGGCTGGAAGACAGTTAACGATTCCAGCAGTAAAGAGTAATTCTTCTTCCACGAGTAATCGTTATCTGGTTCAAGCCGGTGATTCCATATTCCTTATTGCCCAGCGGTATGGAGTCAGTGTCGCAGCTTTAAGGGCAGCAAATAATCTTAGTTCCGCTGCCGCGATTTATCCGAATCAGTCCCTAACAATACCGAGCTCTACAACAAGCGGCGGTTCAAGTTCTACTGGTTTAAAGCTAAGTCAAAGTGATGTTGATCTTTTAGCAAGATTGGTCACTGCCGAATCGGATGGTGAATCCTTTGAAGGACAAGTTGCCGTTGCCGCAACAATTTTGAATCGTTTACAGGATCCGCTGTATCCAAAGACGATTGCCGGAATTATCTATCAGGTTGTTAATGGCCGTTATCAGTATAGTCCGGTTTTAGATGGGCGGATTAATCAACAAGCCAGCGCCAGTGCTTACCGGGCCGTCCAATCGGCCTGTTCCGGATGGGATCCAAGTAACGGTGCCAATGGATTTTATAATCCCACGAAGACTGTTAATAACTGGGTAAAATCACAACCTGTTACAGTGACCATCGGTAATCATATCTTTTTTAATTCGTAAAGAAATCCGTTATTTATCACAAAGCATTGATCGTGAAATGATGTGCCCGAAAACCCGCAAATGCGGGTTTTTTATTTATTATTAAAAAAAAAAAGATAATAGCCGATAATATGGATATGTGATTATCTTCCTACAAAGAGCATTATCGCTTATCTTATCCAAATTTTTACTTTATAGGTTTTTTTATTTTCCATTATGTTGTATACTAATCACAGATTACAATGCTATTTTTATGTCATTTTGAAATAGAGTTTTCAGTATTTCTTTTTCTGAATCTGAATTTACCGGCAAAGCGCCTCATCAATAATTATTAAAATCAAAAGAGACGTTTTACGAGATTTCGAGACTCAGTTTGATATAAAATTGGACACTTTTAAAGGCAGGCGAACTTTATGGATCACATTGCAATCGCAATTATAAACGTAAAAAGCCCATGGTTTATGGGAATTGTCAGTGCGACAATATTGGTACTCATCGGCGCGGTTTTTTTCTCACTATCCGAATATCGTAAACGTAAGATTCGAACGGCGCATCGAAAAATGATTATGGAAAATGCCCAACATTTAATGGAAGCCGGTCAAATAGAAGATGCTTTAGCTATATACACCGAATTATCATCTCAAATATCGCGTTTTAGAGAACCGAAAGTCTATGCCCAGGTTGAACACAACGAGGGAGTTTGTTATAAACATTTAGCTTCAACCCAAGAACCGGTCGAAAATCTTAAAAAAGCCATTCTTTGTTATGAAGAAGCCATCAAAATACTGGATTTAAACAAAGATCCTATGGAGTACTCCCAAATCCAAAATGACTTAGGCGCTGCATATGGGACCCTGGCTGAGCTTGAAGATAAGGAAAATAACATCGCTAAAGCCATTACGGCCTGTGAGGAAGCTTTAAAATTTTTTACCGCCAAAAAATACCCGTTGATGTTTGCAACCATTCAATACAATCTTGGCTTTTCGTATGAGACTTTGGCAAAACTTCGGGAAAATAATAAAGAATATCATTATTTGAAAGCAACGCAGTATCTGGAAGAGGCTATCAAAACTTTTGATTTTGAAAATCATCCCCTAGATTATTGTAAAGCTCAACAGGTATTGGTAACTTCATATACTTCTCTGGCTGAGTTCCGGGACAAAGAGGACAATTTGCAAAAAGCAGTGCATGCTTCGGAAGAAGCCATCAAATTAATAACTTTTGAACAATATCCGATGCTTTATGCTGAAAATCAGCTCAACACCGGTATGGCTTACTGCGGATTGGCACCCACATTAGGACCGGCCGAAGCCTATCCCAAAGCCCTTAAGGCTTTGGACCAAGCTTTACGCTTTTATACTCTGGAAGCTTACCCCGCCGAATATGCCAATATCCAAAATGAGCTCAGTTCGATTTACCTCGAGTTAGGACAAATTCAAGATCGGGAAGAAAACTTGGGTAAAGCGATTTCGGCAAGCAGGGAAGCGATGAAGGTTTATAATCCGGGGCAATATCCTTTGAATTACGCCAAGATCCAATTTAATATGGGATCCGCCTATAGTATCCTCTCGGATATCATTAATAAAGAGGACAATTTATATAAAGCCATCGCCTCCTTCGAAGAGGCCCTTCAAGTCTATACGCCCCAGAGTTTCCCGGAAATCTATGCTTCAACCAAACTGAACCTGGGTATCTTTTATCAAGCGCTTGCCGAGATTTGCGATACGGATGATAACTTGGCAAAGGCCTCAGAATGCTTTGAGGCGGCAGCCGGAGTATTTACAGCCGAGAATAATCCGGACGAATATGCGATTACAAGGCAGATGCTGGGTGAAATCAGTTTGAAACTAGCGGCCAAATACGATAAACAAGATAATATCACCAAAGCGGTAAAGGCTTTTCGGGAAATTCTTCCATTGTATAATATCGAAACCAAACCTCAGGAATATGCCAAATTGCAAATTAATTACGGAAATGCCCTTACCGAATTGTCCAAGTTGAGCGATCAACTAAATAATGCCACTACTGCAGCACAGTCTTTTGAAGAGGCCCTAAAAATTTATACATTTGAAAGCAGTCCTCAGGAATACGCTAATGCAAAATTGGGTCTGGCAGAATCCCAGAAGGTGCTCGCTGAAAACCAAAACAAGCAGGAAAATCTGACGGCTGCAATCCAAAACTATGAGGACGCACTAAAGGGTTATACGCTCGAAGAGGCTCCGGAACAATATGCTCTTATCCAGAACCGTATCGGAAATGCTTGCCGGACACTTGCTCCGACTTTTAACAAAGAGGGCAATCTTTCACGGGCTATTAAAGCACACCAGGAAGCTCTCAAAATTTATAATTTGGAAAATACGCCATTTGAATATGCAAATGTTCAGGAAGATCTAGGAAATACCCTGATGGATATGGCGGAGGTCCGTGATAAAGAGCTTTATCTGACCAAAGCGATGAAAGCATTTGAAGAAGTAATTAAGATCCATACATTCTGGGACTATCCAATGGAGTATGCCGATACACGTTGCAAAATGGCAAACGCTTATGTGCACTTTGCCGAGGTCCAGGAACCCGATGACAATCTCCGGAAAGCCGTTGGAGCTTATGAGGATGCTTTAAAAGTCTATTTGCCGGATCAATATCCGTATGATTATGCCACAACCATTCATAATATCGGAGTTGCTTACAAATCGATAGCTGAGTCTCTAAATACCTTCAATTACCCTACAGTTGCCGATTTTCATCAAAGCAAATCTGATAAACTAAATAATGCTATCAATGCATTCGGAGAAGCCTTGAATGTCTTTACGATTAAAAAATATCCCCTTGATTATGCAATGACTCAAAACAATTTAGGTACCGTTTACAGCTTAATGGCAGCCATTGATGAAAATTCGGAAGACTATGTGAAAAAGGCGATCGATGCCTACGAAGAGGCTTTGAAAGTCTATAAACCTGAAGTTGATGCCGCCCTTAATAAAAAAGTAAAGGCTAATTTAGTTAAACTGAAACAACGATTTAATAAGGAATGAGATTACGGCCCATCTCCCATCGGCTCGCCCCTCCAGTTACTTGAGTGCTGGTAGTTAGCTGTTTGCATC
>JAEZKW010000352.1 GCA_023415375.1 Bacillota bacterium | reverse complement strand
ATTTTATTGGAAGTGAGGCGGTTGCTTCCGGCAGAGGACCTAATTTATTTGGCCGACTCGGCTCATTGCCCTTATGGTGTTAAACCTGTAGAAGAAATTCGGCAACGTTCACTAGAAATTACCGATTTTTTAGTTTCGTTGGGAGCAAAATTAATAATTGTGGCCTGTAATTCGGCTTGTGTAGCTGGACTTGACCAAGTCCGGGCCAAATATAAACAGTTACCGGTGGTCGGCGTGGAGCCGGCAATTAAACCGGCTCATGATGCGACTCGTAATGGTAAAATAGGAGTTTTAGCAACCAATTTAACTTTGAATGGTGAACGATTTTCAATTTTAGTAGAAAAATATGCTACCGGAGTCGAGGTTTATACCCAGCCAGCCCCTGGTTTAGTTGAAATTGTTGAGTCCGGTGCAGTTGAAACTCCTGAAACGGAAAGAGTTTTAAGGCAATATCTGGAGCCTTTGTTGGATAAGGGCATAGACACGTTGGTACTCGGCTGCACTCATTATCCGTTTTTAATACCGGTAGCCCGTAAAATCTGTGGTCCAAGTGTCACTATCATAGATACGGGGCTTGCTGTCGCTAAGCAAACGGCGCGGGTATTGAAATTAGCGGATTTAATGGTAGAACGCCCTTCGCCGGGCCAGGAAACTTTCTACACCAGCGGAGACCCAGCCTCCGTTGCCAATGTGATCCGTAAATTGTGGAGCGATCCTCAAGTTCAGGTGAAGAAGGCCAATGTATAATATGTAGGGTTGTTCAAACCCTCATTCTTGCTTTCTCCCGTCTTCGGGAGAAACGAAGGCCCTGTCAAGGCAGTCGAGCTCCTTAAACCTTAAAATGGATGCAGCGCGCCGCGGTTCGTTTCTCCCTTAGCACGCGCGCCAGGGAGAAAGACAGAATGAGGGGTGGATCCAAAATCGGATTCCGCTAAGTTGAGATTAGAAAGATAAAAAAATATTAGTTTCGGTCGATTCCATCGAAAATTTATTCATAACCATGAAGGACCAGAATCTTATATCCTTCATGGTTTTTTCCTTGCTTAACCTATGAGGGTACCCCCTTCGTTCCTACTAGCGCGATTGATGGCCGAAAGAACAGCTTTGAGTGAGGCCACACTTGTATCCTCGTCAATTCCGGCTCCGAAAATAGAGATACCCATATTATTTTTAAGCTGAATAAAGGCTAATGCTTTTGAATCAGACCCGGTAGAAACGGCTTGTTCATCGTAGGATACCAGCTGATAATCGATGGTCCCGAAACTTTTGAGGGCATTGAAAAAAGCATCAATGGGTCCATTACCGCGGCTTTCAATTTTATAATCTTCATTTTGGTACTTAATGATGCCGCTGAAAAAGACGCCCGCAGGGGAACCATTTCCCGATTGATGGGAAACATGGTAAGTTTTCAAAGAGAATGGGTATTCAAGATCAAGATATTCAGTTTTAAACAAATTGTGTAAGCTCTCCGACGACAATTCCGTACCGGCTTTATCGCAAGCGGCCTTAACAATGGCTCCAAATTCCGGATGCATCGCCTTGGGCATTTTGTAACCATAGACGGTTTGTAGGATATAAGCAGCGCCGCCTTTCCCGGATTGGCTATTGATACGGATAACGGGTTCATATTCGCGGCCTACGTCAGCCGGATTGATAGGTAAGTAAGGAACCTCCCAATACTCGGTGCCGGATGTACGCATATATTCCGTCCCTTTATTGATGGCATCTTGATGAGAACCGGAGAAAGCAGTAAATACCAGATCACCGGCATAAGGATGCCGCTCATGAACTCTCATCTTGGTAACTTGTTCATAAATTTCCCGGATTTCAGGGATTTTGCTAAAATCAAGCTTGGGATCGACGGCTTGGGTATACATGTTTAGTGCCAATGTAACGATATCAACATTTCCGGTTCTTTCGCCGTTTCCAAAAAGGGAACCTTCAACCCGCTCGGCTCCGGCCAGTAACCCCAGTTCGGTTGAGGCGACTCCGGTGCCCCGATCATTATGGGGGTGCAAGCTAATAATGGCATTTTGGCGGTTTGGCAAATGTTTGCAAAAATATTCGATTTGATCGGCATAACCGTTTGGAGTGCTGCATTCTACGGTAGATGGTAAGTTAAGGATAATCCGGTTTTGGGGCGAAGCACCCAAGGTCTCCATAACCTGAGAGCAGATAGCGACGGCATTATCCATTTCCGTACCGGAGAAACTTTCGGGCGAGTATTCATAACGGAGTTTGGTTTTGGGATCAGCCTTTTTCGATAATTCAGCGATTTGTTTGGCAGCATTAACGGCAATCTCAATGACTCCGTTCATATCTTTCTTAAAGACCACTTTTCGCTGGAGTGTTGATGTAGAATTATAAAAATGAAAAATCACGTTTTTGGCGCCATGAATAGCTTCAAAGGTTTTTTCAATCAAATGTTCTCGTGCTTGAACCAGCACTTGAATCGTGACATCATCGGGAACGTGGCCCCCTTCAATTAAAGCCCGTAAGATTTCGTACTCCGTTTCAGAAGCAGAAGGAAAACCAACCTCAATTTCCTTAAACCCAATTTGGACCAAGGTTTTAAATAATAGTAATTTTTCTTCCAAGTTCATCGGGTCGACCAAGGCTTGATTTCCGTCGCGTAAGTCTACGCTACACCAGATGGGAGCCTTTTCTAAAACGTGGGAAGGCCACTGGCGGTTTTCAATCGGAACAACTGGAAAGGGAAGGTACTTTTCAAACGCTTTTTTCATATCTGTTTCCTCCTAAGTCAAATTTGCTCAAACAGACACAAAAAATCCTCGCCCCACAAACACAAGGGGCGAGGAACTATTTTCCACGCGGTACCACCCTAATTCGATTGCGCCTTCGGCGCAACCCTCATACACAGCCTCCAACAAGGCGTTGACCTGTAACGTTGCCAAAACGTCCCGCTCTAAACATTTCAAGCGGGCAACTCCGGGATGAGCTATTCACATAAAACAAAGGCACCGGTTTGCACCAGACACCGGCTCTCTAAAGCTTTTATTTTATGTCTTGTTCCCTTCAATGTCTTTGGGGCGATCTTTTATGAATATTTGATTAGAATTAATATATGCGATTATCGTTTGTTTGTCAACTACTTTTTATAACCCGGCTTTTTGACTAATGTCCGGTTGTTTGGAAAGGTATACTAAAGGAGCGTTTTTGGGGATGACGACTTTAAATTCGGTACCGCTGTCGGGAGCGCTTTGAACAGTGACTTGGCCTCGCATCTCTTCGACCAGTTGTTTGACAATCGCCAAACCGAGGCCGGAACTATTTTTGGTTGAAAATCCGGGGGTAAAAATATTGTTTTTGGTATCCTCCGGAATGACCGGACCGTTATTCCAAATGGCAAAATGATAACAGTCGGCCATTTCCCAAATGGTAACCTGGATAGCCCGCTCGGGAGCCTGGTATCCGTCAAGGATCTCAATGGCGTTGCGGATGATGTTTCCAAGTACCCGGGTAATGGCCACCGTGGAAATTTTGAAATCCGTAAAGTCCGCATCGCAATCGACGGAAAATTGAAGGCTTTTCGCTTTGGCTTGGGTAAAAAAGACCAGCATCATTGCAGAGATCGCCGGGTTGTTAATATTCAGGTAGATGGAGCAGGAAAGATCCATCGAGGCGTTATATTCATCAATGAATTTGAGTACTTCTTCGCTTCGATTCATTTGGGCCATCATCCGGATCACTTGGAGCTGGTTTTTGAAGTCGTGTCGTTGGGAACTTAAGGTTTGGATAAGTTTTTGGCTTTCTTC
>JAEZKW010000349.1 GCA_023415375.1 Bacillota bacterium | reverse complement strand
TTAAATCCGATGTTCATTTACGAGGTAAATTTATGGCAATCATTCGAACTTCATTTACAGTCATTCGTCATGGTGAGACCGAATGGAACCTTAAAGGGCTTCATCAAGGAATTTTAGACAGTCCGCTTACTGCCAGAGGCATAGAACAGGCGGAGGAGGTAGCCAAGTTGCTGCAGAGGTTTTCTTTTGATAAGTTGTACAGCAGTGATTTGGGACGGGCCGCACAAACGGCCCGAATTATTGCTGCCGCGACTCAATTGGATGCTATTTTAGATCAGCGGCTAAGAGAGAGAAATTTGGGGCAATTAGCGGGATTAACTATCGATGAATTCCGGGAAATAAATCCGGAAGCGTGTGCGCAATATATAAAACGAGATCCGGAGTATATGATTCCGGGAGGGGAAAGTGCTGTTCAGGCTTATGAGCGAAGTATTTCCTGTTTTGAGGAGCTTTCCCAAAAGCATCCCAATGAAAATATTCTGGTCGTTACCCATGGTTTCATATTAGAGTACTTGTTACGGCATTCCTTAGGGATTCCGCTGGGCCAAAAAATACGATTTTCGCTCAAAAATTGCGGTGTAAACCGTTTTGTAAAAATCGACAATGACTGGATGCTTGATACCTGGGGAGAAACTGGACGTCCGGACTGAATAATCAGACGGTTTTTACGGTAACTTATTAATCCTTAATGCAGTATATTACGACCTTTCGTTACATCAATGACCACCGACAGGGGCTCCGCCAGGGTGAACAGGTGGTTGTGAGTGGACAGGAAGATCTAAAGGGTAATGCCGCTATCATGATCCGGTAAGATGTTAGGAAACCGAATCACAACTGCTCGAGCCCTTACGATCTTCTCCTGATTTTATATTTATCAAAAACGGAGAGATTTTCCTGGCGTTGGCTATAAAAGATACTCTCCGTTTCCGATCTCCCGTAGCTTTAGAATGGAGAAACTCGTACCCAACTCAAAAACTGGATTAACAAGTATAATAGTTATAGTAGACCTAGTGACAAGCAATCAGGGATCCGATTTAATATCAATCTGTCCAAAACAATTATGGGCTGGTTTCTCTATAAAATTCATACCTTGGGGAACTTTGTACTTCTCACCTTTCATACAATACCGGTACTGAGGTTTCAGTAATTCAGGATGTGTATACTCTGCTTCGGTATTGTACCGCATGGCGCAATCAAACACGCCTGATGATGCTTGTGCACCCTCCATGTGATGCCGGATGCCAATATAATGTCCGAATTCATGAATAACGGTGGAAGTTAAGAGCAATTGAAAAGTATTTTGACGTACGGCCAGGTTTTCAATCTTCCGTACGGCCATTTCAATGGTACCCGGAGATATTTTCAACATATAAATTGATTTAACAGGGTTTTTTGTCCAAGAATAAGCATCAAGTTTATTTAATTTGTCAGTGACCCGACTCACTTCTCCGCCGGTGTCATCCATAATGGTCCATCGTTTGACAAAGATGGCGTATTGTCTTGTGTAGCATCGTTCCGGGGGAGTATTAACGTTGACCCATCGGTTATCCGGGTTATTTGCCTCACCGTTAAATTTCATCATTGTCGGATCAATATAATGTAAAGCAAGTTTGGCGGGATTATAGGGTTCATAGTATGTTTTGATCAATTCATCCGGATCATAAACGAAGACATCCTTTTTGGACGGGTGAGTTCTAATAAAGCCATTTTTAGTCATAAATCCCCTGTATTCTTCAAAAAGCGTATAACCATCCCCATTCCGGCGCTGTTCGGCGGGGTAAGCATCCTCATCCCAGGTCTCTTTGTAATTATTGTGAAGGATACCCATTTGCTGTTCCCAATAGTCAGCGATGTGGTTGTTATTGGTATCGGCCGGAATTGCGATGGATTGCCCACCGGTAGCTTCGTACTTGGCAATCAACCCCAGTTCTTCACAGGTTGCCTGGATTGATCCAAACGCTCCGGCATCTCTGCTTTCAACAATAATTGTGGCTTCAGACGTTTCCTTGCTCTCGGTATATGCATGCCGGGGGTCGGCCGGATCGATAATAATTCCGTCTTGACCGGAGACAAACCGCAAGTCATCACCCGAGGTATCTTGACTCTTACCGCCAATCGAATAGTTGGTGCAGTAGCCTGGATTTTTGCTAACATTCCTGAGCCAAAAATGAATCCGGCCTTTAAGTGGTTCATGGCTACCTTCATTCTCTTCAAAACCGGATGTAAAGGATATTTCTCTACGGTCGCTTTCATCTCCAAGTTCAGCTGCGGTTGGTACCAAACGCTCATATTCTTTCGGATTCTCGGGGCGGATAAACATCCGATCCTTTGCCGGGCTACTTCCAAAGGACCAGGATATATTAAGGCTGCCTTTTAAAGGAGGTGAAGGAGCACCTTGATCCTGAGAATCCCATCTTAAGGACATACCGTCAGTCCATGCATTAAGATTCTGAGTGATGGAACCGTTGGTTGATCCGTTGTTCCAGGCCGTTTCAACAAAACTACTCTGATCATTTCCAGGGAGACGCCCTTGAAGGCTTTGGCCGGGAATATCAGTCGAGCCCAAATGGAAGGTCGTCTTTTGTTTCATGCCCAGGGCGGTATGTGTGGCCGGGACCTGTCGTCCAAATAGAATACCGGGGTAAAAATAGGCCCTATTCAACTTTTGGCTATAGTAAATCTCCATATCCCCAAATAAATCATTCGTCTCTGTATGGCTAATCGCATAGGTCTGTTCGATAGTCTCCCCGTCAAAAGTGGTTAAAGTTTTTATACTGCCTTGAACCGAAACTTTTTCGGTGATTACTCTTTGCCTAATTTGAGTTGTGGATGTGTAGACCAGATTTACAATATATTTTTCATGCTCCATGATTTGGGTGGTTCCGGATGCTGAATAAACCTTGGTAATTGTTCCGTCTTTAACAACGGTCTGCCGCATATCCGGATATGTGGGTTTGGCAGCTTGTAACTTTATAGGACAGAACGAAGCGAGACAAATGAACAACCATAAGCTTAGTTGAAACAAATACCGAGATAGTCCTTTTTTCATGAGTGAATCTCCTTATATGGCAAAAAATAATTAATTTTTTGGTATAATATTGATTTCGTGGAAAGCGATGGAATTCCTTTTTTGGATAACGAAATAAACCGCTCAAAACGGATAGCGATGACTATAAATCGCCTGAAAATAAAATTAAAATAAAAAAGCTCTGTCGAGTTGGTTCAACCAAAACGATGCTCATGGTTTTAATTCATCAACAAACAACCGGAATCATAAAAGATGCCGTATATTACGGCCTTTCGTTACATCAATGACTATCCAATAACGTTCTCCATAACTTCTCCATAAATTGATCACAAAAAAGATACACGGATTCGGCAAAAACAGAAATATAATATGGTAATATGATATAAGAAAAGGATATTCGAAAGGTATCAATCTTTTTGGTTTCATTATGGAATCGTAACATCGATGCAGTGAGACCTTCTTTTTTGTATTGAATTCTAGTTATCATTGAGTCATTTTTTAATTTGATTTACGTTTTTGATGAAAAAGGATTCATTGAAACCGGATCTGAATGAAAGGTGATAGGGATGAAAAAAGTTGTCTTCTTTACAATTGTCTTCGTAGGAGTATTCCTGATTCTTTTTACACTCTTTAAAAACCGGGCAGAAATGAAACAGGAAGCCAGGTCAAACGGCAATCGGGCGACTCCGGTTGCGGTGGCGGTGGCTTCAGAGCAGAATTTAAACAATCAGCTGACTCAGACAGGGTTAATAACGGCGAGTAGCGATATCAACATTGTTTCGGAACTTCAAGGCAAGGCAACGGCGGTCTTGGTCCAGGAAGGTTCCTATGTTAAGGCCGGTTCCACGATTATTAAAGTAGAAAACCAAGTGCCAGAAGCGAATTTCCTATCGGCTCAAAATAACTACCAAAAAGCACAGAAGGATTGGGAACGTTCGAATGATCTTCATAAGCAAGGACTGATATCAGATATTGACTTAGAATCGGCCCGCCAGACTTTTAAAACAGCCGAGGCACAATTTGTATCGGCTCAGCATGAATATAATAACTCAGCAATTACTTCACCAATCTCTGGCATCATTACTTCGATTCCGGTAGATGTGGGAACGATGCTCAGTCCCGGAATGACAGTCGCAAATGTAGTCGATATTTCCAAGTTAAAAGTAGTTCTAAATGTAGCGGAACAGGATGCATTTCGGCTAAAGGCTGGCAATCAAGCTGAGATTGAGACCGGCATTTACCCCGGAGTTAAGTTTTATGGCAAAATCGCCAGTATCAGCGTTAAGGGTGATGCAGCCCACACCTATCCCGTTAAGATCATTATACCGAATAATAGTGAACACCCTTTAAAATCAGGAATGTTTGGTCAGATTACAATTCAATTGGGAAATCAAAATTCCTTGGTCATCCCACGACAAGCTTTGGTTAGCAGTAATGAAAGCCCGCAGATTTTTGTGGTGGAAGACGGGAAAGCCAAATTACGGAATATCCAGGTTGGTACGGAAATCGGGACAAATATAGCCGTTTTACAGGGACTTCGTCAAGGGGAACAAGTGGTTGTGAGTGGTCAGGGAGATCTCAAGGATAATGCCGATATTATGATTCAGCAAGATAATTTCAAACAAAAAGCACATTAATGAATGCCGGTTCAAATCCATTTTTTCCGCAAGAATTTCATTTTCCCGATATAAACGTCTTGTTTCTTAAGGGGGAATTTCATTGACTATTACCGAACTTGCCATTAAGCGTCCCATTATTATCATTGTACTTTTTATAGCTTTAACGCTGCTTGGAATTTTCGGCTATTATCAATTAAGATACGATTTGCTTCCCGGTTTGACAATCCCGATGATTAGTATCAGTACGAGTTACACCGGTGCCTCTGCCAGCGAGGTGGAGACATCAGTGACCAAACCGATAGAAGATGCGGTTTCCGGATTGGATAAGGTTGATACCATTTCTTCAACCTCGCAAGAGGGAAGATCAAGGGTAATGATTCAGCTGACGCCCGGTGCCAATGTTGATTTCACTTTACAGGACGCTCAACGTAAGGTGAATTCGGTGATTCGTAGCCTCCCAGACGGAGTCCAAACACCGGCGCTTTCCAAAGTGGATCCCAACGACCGGCCGATTATGTCTATCGGTTTTACATGTAATTTACCGGATACTCAATTTTACCAACTGGTGAATGACTATATCGAGCCGGGGATATCAACGATGGCCGGCGTCGGTGAGGTTGACATCATCGGCGGTAGGCAGCGTGAAATAAAAGTCAACCTGGATAGTCATAGAATGCAATCCTATGGAATGTCATCACTCCAGGTATTGCAAGCAATAGAAAACGCTAATTTGGAATATCCGGCCGGAACTGTGAAAGATGATGACCGTCAATTTGTGGTAAGGCTTGCCGGTCGTTTTAAATCACTCGATGAACTTAAAAATTTAGTGATCGGCCAGTCACAGACGGGCAGTAACATTCGGCTGTCGGATGTGGCGGAAATTCAGGACGGTAAAGAAGATGTTACCCGGATTACCCGAATAAACGGCAAGAGCACCATCGCAGTCAATGTGCTTAAACAATCCGATGCCAATTCCGTTGAGGTAAGCCGTTTGGTACGGGAAGAACTGTTAAAGTTAGAGCGCCAATATCAAAGAGTAGGTTTAAAGACAACTGTTATTTATGATAATTCCACTTTTATTACGGATTCCGCGAATGCTGTAAAGGAAGATTTATTGCTCGCCATTTTACTGGTGGCCGGAGTTATGTTGCTTTTTCTGCATAGTATCAGGAACTCGCTCATCGTCATGGTTGCTATACCGACTTCTTTGGTAGTGACATTCATCGGTATGTGGGCTAGCGGATTTTCACTGAATATCATTACTTTACTGGCGTTATCGTTGGTAATTGGTATTCTAGTGGATGATGCCATTGTGGTTTTAGAGAATATTTACCGTCATCTGGAACAGGGAGAAAACAAACGGGACGCTGCTTTGAAAGGCCGCAATGAAATCGGATTTACAGCTCTTTCCATTACCATGGTGGATGTGGTGGTTTATTTACCCTTAACACTGGTTTCCGGTATTATTGGCGGGATGGTAAAACAATTTTCAATCGTGATTGTGATCTCAACTTTAACGAGTTTGTTTGTATCTTTTACCGTCACACCTTTACTTGCTTCCCGCTTCAGCAAACTCGAGCAATTGACCAAGAATACTTTAATGGGCAGGTTTGGAGCTTGGTTTGAGAAGACCTATACATCGTTAACCGACGATTATTTGAAAGTGCTAAGGATTAGCTTAGAGCATCCCGGAAAAGTTTTATTGATTGCCGGACTATTGTTTTTAGGCGCATTATCATTGATTTCTTTTGATTTTATCGGATCCGAATTCATGCCGCAGGCTGATCAAAGTCAGCTTTCGGTTTCAGTGATGTTAAATACCGGTGCCAAAATAGAACAAACAGATGCAATGCTTCAAAATATTGAGCGGATTATTAGGAGCATCCCTGAAGTAAAAACGGTTTATTCAAACATTGGCAGCAGTTATGGTTCTTCTTCCAGCTACCAAGCGTCGATGAATGTGGTTTTGGTTCCCAAAGACCAACGGTCCCAAAGTGCAGGCCAAATCGGCAGGATGCTAAGGGGGCAACTCCGTCAAATACCAGGAGTCAAGGCTTTTGTTTCTGAACCTAGTGTGATACCGGGTAGTGGCGGCCAGTCTCCGATTCAGGTAGCGATTAATGGGCAAAGTTGGGAGGAAGTATCGAAAACAGCTGAGCGAGTTAAAAAAATAATGGCCCGGATACCGGGTACATCGGATGTACGCTCGTCGGTTGACCCTCCCCAACCGGAACAAAGTATTCAAGTTGATCGTGATAAGATGGCGAGTATGGGCCTAAGCATGTCCGATGTAGGGCAGACCCTGCAATTGGCTCTGACCGGCAATGCCAATTCCAAATTTCTGGATCGGGATGAAAATCAGTACGATATCAATGTAAGACTGGACCCGGCCGATCGGCGTCATACCTCGGAAATTGGCAATTTTACCGTAGCCAATAAAAGCGGTCAATTAGTGCTTTTAAATCAATTTGCCAATGTTGTTCCTTCAACGGGCCCTTCGGAACTTCAGCGTCGGAACCGCAAATATTCGGTTACCATCAATTCTCAGGCGGTCGGCCGGACCAGCGGTGATATTGGGAATGATATCAAAAAGGCGCTGGCCAAAGAAGATTTTCCGCTCGGAGTGAACACAACCTTTGTCGGGACCCTTCAAAACCAAGCGAGTACTTTTTCCAGTTTGGCATTGGCCTTGCTGGCGGCGGTGGTGTTTGTGTATTTAATTATGGCGGCACTGTACAATTCATTTATTTATCCTTTAGCAGTTTTATTCTCGGTACCTTTGGCCATTATCGGAGCTTTATTGGCTCTCGCTTTGACCAAAAATTCTTTGGCTGTTTTCTCGATTATGGGTATTATTATGCAAATCGGTTTGGTTAGTAAAAACGCTATTTTATTGGTGGATTTCACAAGTAAGGGACGGTCGGAGGGCCTTTCCATTCATGACGCCCTCATTGAGGCAGGACGCGAGCGACTGCGGCCAATATTAATGACAACTTTAACCATGATTTTCGGAATGCTTCCTTTGGCTCTGTCGAAAGCTCCCAGCGCGGAATTTAAAAACAGCATGGGATGGGCATTGATCGGAGGATTAGCCTGTTCCATGGCTATGACTTTAGTAGTGGTACCGGTTGTTTACAGTCAAGTCGAAAGGTTGCGTACGATGATGCTTAAAAAGACTTCTAAGTATACTGATACGAATATAGTTGATTGAAGATCTAGTAATGCAGGCTATTACGTATTGGCTAATTGACCTGGTCTCCATTAGGGCCATGGGGACTAGGTGAAATTGGCATTCATTTTAAGGCTTTCATTTATCAGGTTTCGTGGCTTACGGTTACGCTATTCCCGGTTCTTTGCAGACATCCACCCATTCCCCGTGCGTAACTTGTTGCAAGTAATCGAGGGTTATTTTAACAGCGGAGTTAGGCGACCCTCCGGCAGGGAAAACATAATCAAATTGTTTTAAGGATTGATCAAGGTAAATCAGAAGAGGCTTTTTTAAACCAAAAGGGCAGACGCCGCCCACCGGATGGCCAGTAACCTCCAAAACTTCTTCTGCTCCAATCATTTTCGCTTTTTCTTTAAAATGTTCTTTATATTTATGATTGTCGATTCTGGCGTCACCCTTAGCCAGGATTAAGATGTCCCTTTCTTTCAAACGAAATGCCATCGTTTTGGCAATCCGTCCTGGTTCCACATCCAGAGATTTTGCAGCCAGTTCAACTGTAGCGCTGCTAGTTTCCAGCTCGATTACTTTGAGTGCCAATTTTTCTTCTGTAAACTGGCGCTTAACACTTTCTAGGCTCATGAGAAAAAAGTCCTCCTTGAAAATCAATAGATCAATAACGTTTCTGCAAGACTAATTATAAAAAACATCTTATTCATAATGAGTTAATTAAAAGGATGCGCTAGATGAAAATAATAGGGATTATTCTCAATAGCGACGTATTGGCTATTACTTTTGCATTAGCGATCATCGTGGTCTGTCTTCCAATCGCATATTGAGTTCAAAAGAAGCTATTTTGGCAGGTACCGGATAAAAGTATCCAATGCGGTGACTCAGATTGATCCTAGGAATTCAACGGATAATGATTGATAACCCTAAGCACTAAGCTTTCAATGCCCTAATCGCCCAAACGTCGTAAATCGAAGTTATTTCTTCATCTTAATAGCGACAAAACTCCACTCCCATTTTTTCAGCTCTTGATCCCATAGTTCCGGAGCACGGTCAAAGACGATTACTTTGTTTAATCCAGTGAAGAAAAAGCGAGTAGCTCCTTTTTCATCTTGTTTACGAACAATATACGCTTGAAAATCACCGGCTTCAGGTGAATGTAATTGGACTTTTACTGCTTTGATTTCATTATCAAAGGATAGTTCTATGGGTTCTAAGTTTTGTAACGCTTTAGTTAGTACGGCCAGGTTGCCGGTCTCCTGCATTCTTACATCCATTCGATATACCCCC
>JAEZKW010000343.1 GCA_023415375.1 Bacillota bacterium | reverse complement strand
GCAGTTCCAATGCGATTATGGTTCTTGAACATGGAAAGATTATTGAACGAGGCAATCATGAGGAGTTAATAGCCCAGAAAGGTAAGTATTATCAGCTTTATACAGGGATGTTTGAATTGGATTGATTGTTTGCTTAGCGGCAGATTATTTCAGTCCAGGAGGAATTCTAAGTACCTTTCTCATTAGGGGAGGGTATTTTTCTTTTTTTTGAGGAATTTTTATTCTACTTTAGGATTTATATTGATACTAGTAATGAATTTTTATTATGAATCTTTTGATATTCCGCCAAAGTTTCCAAGGGAATAGCCTTTAAATAGTCGATGTTTTTGAGAAAATGTTGCTCCATATTGCGCCATTGCCTTTGAAATAGATTTATTTGTACGTATGCTTTTTTCATAAACATCCAACGAATTTGGAGATTGTTGAAATACTTTTTAAAGATCTTTCAGCATAGTTATATCCAATTTTATTTATTGTGCTTTTATATAAAATTATTTACACATCTATAATTTGTTTAGTGGGTTTATTTAAAACCCTGAATTATAAATAAAAGATTCGTGATATCAATAAAGATAATTCTGCTCATCAAATATACGAATTTTTAATTTTGCGAAATAATATGTCATAAATGTTTACAAAATAGGAGACAATTGTTATTATTTTGGTTATAGATGAAAAACAAAGGAGGTTGAAAAATGAAAAAAATTCGGTCATTTCTACTTGCTTTTCTGATGATTTTAACAATAGGTACCAGCGCTTATGCGGTTAATATTAATGTTTACGGAGAGCAATGGACAGGGGCAAAATATGATTTTCATCAGGATGATCCTTCCTTGGATAGGTCTTACGATCTGTCCAGCAATTTTTTTGGCTTTGAATTGGTGGCAAGAAGGTTTTATTTTGGTGCAGAAAATGGAGTGCTTGGCAGCGTTCAATATAGTTCGAACGATCAGACGTTGGATATTACAGACCTAAAGTTTGGGTGCCGGGTCGTTAAGAATGATGTTTGTACGCTTGATATTTTTAATGGCTTCTTAATTATGGATGGTATAAAATCATATTATGCTGAAGATGATGTGTATGCTTCCATTACACTTGGCGGCAATTTGGATTTCAATATTGCTGATAGAGTTCTACTCCATGGAAGCTGTGAACTACCACTAGCAGGGTATATTGTTGCTTATAATATAAAAGCAGGCTTATTATTGGCACCCCATTTTGCCATCACAGCTGGATATAGGGGCTATGAAATTGTAGATGATGATTATGATAATTATTATTACAACGAGTCAACGACAAGTAGACTTCGCGGTTTAACAATGGGGATGGAATTGAAATTTTAATGCAAATCGTACTAAGTATTAAAAAATACATAATATCCCGGATTACAAATTTATACTTTAAAAGGAATTAAAAATTTCAAGGCTGTCGCTAATAGACAGTCTTTTTTATGTTTATTTTTTCTACTTGACTTTTACATAAAAAGGATATTAAATATTAATATAGGAAATAGTTGATGGGGTTTATAATTTATTTCATAATTAATACAAGGAGGAATTATTAATGGCTATCGAATGGACGGACGATTTGGCAGTAGGGGTTATGATAATTGATGATCAACATAAGGAATTATATCGGCGTATCAACCAGTTACTGGAAGCATGCGGTCAAAGTAAGGGAAGGGAAGTTGTCGGAGAAACGATTAATTTTCTGGAGGATTATGTAGTAAGTCATTTTGGTCAGGAAGAAGGTTATATGAAAAAATATAACTACCCGGATTTTCTAAAACATAAAGGATATCATACGGAGTTCATCAATAGTTTTAAAGAATTGAAGGCAAAATTTGAGGCAGATGGACCGGGACCGCATATTGTCATTATGACCAATCGAGTGGTGGTAGGTTGGCTAAACAGTCATATCCGGAATGTAGATAAGTTACTTGGCGCTTACTTAAAAGACAAGCTGTTACCGATATGAATAAAAAGCGGTGACACCATGGCCGATTGCGAGTATTTATAATGATTTATTCACGCGGGGTAAATATAAAGATTGCTAAACTATAATCATTTCAATTTGGAGGAATACAACATGAATATGAAATGGACGGATCAACTGTCAATTGGCATCAAAGAAATTGATCAACAACATCAGGAGTTGTTTATCAGCATTAATGATTTATTGCAAGCTATGCATGAAGGGAAGGGCAAAGATGAAATTCAAAAGGTCATGGAATTTTTAGATGATTATGTTATAAGTCACTTTGGGATGGAAGAGAAATATATGGATCAATATAATTATCCGGATATTGGCCGTCATAAGGAACAACACCAAAGCTTTACAACAAATTATAATGATATCAAAAGAGCGTTGGAAACAGAAGGTCCATCTTCAACACTAGTCATTCAAACCCAGCGAAAACTCTCTGATTGGTGGTTGGGCCATATTGCAACGGTCGATAAGGAATTGGGAGCTTTCTTAGCTCAGAAATCATGAAAATAAAACCTTCATCATATTTTCGGTCATTGCGCAATATCTTGTATCAAAACTCAATTAGGACCCATTAAAGTCGTAAATGAGACAATCATCCGAAGGGATGAGTTACAATGACCGTTGATTATATTTGGTTATTACTCTTAATTGCCCCTGGGTTTGCCTGCCGGAGTATTTATGAATATTTAAACAGCGGGGGGAGGGAAGAAAACGGGATCCGTTTAATCCTGTCATCGCTCTTTTATAGTGTCTGGGTTTTAACCATGAATTATGGTTTTTTATCGGTAACCTTTCATATTAAAACCTTCCTCGAAATCCAAGTTTTTTTTAATAATATCCTTTTTGTTGTCTATTATCTGTTCATTACGATTATTTCTTGTGTCGTTGTGGCTTTGGTTTGGAATTTCATCCATCCGTATTTGACGATTAATTTTGTAAATGCCATCCGTCATGGGCAGCAAAAACCGGATATTTCTGTAACACCGCTTTGGGATGTTTTTCAAAAAAATCAAAATCAGGCAGTGGTGATATGGAAAGAAGGCCGAGTTATAGCCAAAGGAATTATTACCGTATTTAATTCAGCTTATAATACACGAAGGGAATTATTGATTATCCCGAGTGATAAAATTGAAGACAATTACCAGGCAGAAGAACTTAAGGAAGTTTATGTGGATTGCGATAACAATCTGGTGATTCAGATTGTAAATCCTCATATGGAGGGATTACCAAAATGATGGTATCCTCGTCCGGTATTTCATCTGTTAAGTCTTTTTGTTGGTTTACAGTATGGGTATGTCTCATAGTAGCATTTTGTTGTGTTTCAGCCTTTATCGGTGATAGACCCAGCGCGCTCAGCTGTTTTGGGGTAAGAAATTGCCTGTAACTTGGGTCGATTTCTTTTATTTTGCACCACATTAAAAAACTCCAATAGATTTTATTTTGATTATTGTTCGCCAGATTTAGTTTTAATATTCTATAAAAATGAATAAAATCCCCCAGGTTAACCCTACTAACGTTTTACAGAAAGTGGCGAAATTTATTGATTAAAAACGAGTACCGGTTTTGATGTTGTCTAGGAATTAAGGAATTCATGAATGTACAAGATTTTGGCCTGTTTTACTTTCTACCCCTACTCATGGTAAAATAATTTGTATGAAAAAATATATAGGGGATCCATATGGCAAAACTTTATTTTAGATACTCAGCTATGAACGCCGGGAAGACAACCCAACTGCTTCAAGTAAAGTACAATTACGAAGAACGTGGCCAAAATGTTTTACTAATGAAACCAAGTATCGATAACCGGGATAGCACTGATAATATCAAGTCACGTATAGGATTAGAAAGCGAAGCGGTAAAGGTAGAATCCGATACCGATCTCTATAAATACGTTAAAGCCATAATTGATAGCCATCCTGTTCATTGTCTAATCATTGACGAAGCTAATTTTTTAACCAGGGATCATATATTGCAATTATGCCGGATTGTAGATGATTTAAATATTCCTGTTATCGCTTATGGTTTACGAAGTGATTTTAAGGGTAACCTTTTTTCAGGAAGTGAAGCCTTACTCGCCTTTGCCGATAGTATTGAAGAATTAAAAACGATTTGTTGGTGTGGTAAAAAGGCTATTATGAATACTAGGCTGAAAGACGGTAAGCCTGTATATGAAGGAGAACAAATCCAGGTCGGTGGAAATGAAAGTTATATTTCCCTTTGTCGTAAACATTGGTATGAGGGCAAAATCGGCCCAGAATAATGTTTTTAATATAATATAGGTTTTTTTACCATAGCATAGCCTAAACCTACGAATAAGACAGAGGGGCAGCGATATATTTAATATTGTTGCTCCTTTTCTTTTTAAAAAAGATTTCATTTCAAAGAAAATGTGACTCAAAGGTTTTGTATATATGGGAGGATTATTCTGGAAATGAGAGAACTATAATTCTGTCATATTGAATATCAATTGGGCTTACTCTGGCAATTCTTTTATATATTATAATTTTGTAAAAATAATTTATAAGGTTTTTTGAAACCGGCAGGACGGAGATGAGGATTTTTGGATTTTATGAATGAAGAGTTCGATGAGAGTTTAGGTATTTATAAAAAACTTTTTCAATCCATGAATGAAGGAGTTATCTTATTTAAGGCAATTTGTGATGAATTTGGGAAATTACATGATTATTTCCACCTCAAAGTCAATCCGGCATTTGAGAAAATTTTAGGGATAAGCTCCACAGAGGTTCAGGGTAAAACATGGAGAGAGATTCAATATTTTGATTTTTCGTGGTTAGAACAGTTTGAGGGACTTGTCCGGACCGAAAGTTATATATTAAAGGAATATTATGATATTAAACAGCTTCGGCGGTTTAATTTGAAAACTTTAAGCCTGGGAAATGGAATTTTTGCCGTACTTTTTAATGAGCTTTATAGAGCGGACCCGATCCGGCAAGATGCTGAACGATATGCGTGCGCGCTGGCTAAGGAACCGGATGTTGCCCTCTCCCCTGTAGATACAGCAGTGGTTGTTTTTGATAAGACCGGTAAAATCACTCAAATCAATCATTCTGCCGATAAATTTATAAGACAATTTGTAAACATGGACAATTGGTTGGACTTTACCTCCCAATATAAGCTTTATAAGATTGACGGTTCATTATACCGGTTGGAAGAAACGTTATATCGGGCTTTCCATGGAGAGTCCATTCGGGAAGAGGAAATTTATATAGAAGAGGCACCGGGTAAACATCAATGGAAATCTGTTACTTTATCGCCTTTGTACGATATGGACAAACGTTTGACAGGGGTAATGATGATTTTAAAGGATATTACCGCTGGCAAACTCAGTGTCGAAAAATTACTACCTTTTGAACGGGAATTATTGAAAGTAACCCTTAATTCCCTTGATGAAGGGGTTGTAACGACGGACTCAGGAAACCACATTGTTTTTTTTAATAAGGCAGCCAGCACTTTGGCAGGTTATTCTTTCAATGAAGCCTTTGGAAAACCAATATCCAAAATCTTTTATTTTTTAGATGATATCACAAGCGAGCCCGTAGATATCATGGTAGATCACGCTTTATCCCAACAACTGGTATTGGTGAATCGTGATCTACGGGAAATGACCGTTACGGTGAACCGCTCATCCATTCAAAACGATGAGGGCCAAATTATCGGAACGGTTTTAGTCATTGAGGATGTCACGGAAAAACAAAAGATAGATCAGGAGATGCTTCGAACGGCAAAGCTTGAATCTTTAGATGTACTTGCGGGTGGTGTTGCCCATGATTTCAATAATATCCTAGCAGGTATATTAGCCAATTTACAACTAGCTGCTACCAAATTAAAGAGGCATGAGGATATTTCTAAAAACCTGGAAACTACAGCCGGAATTACTCGTAAGGCTAGTGAGCTGACGAAACAATTGCTAACTTTTGCCAGAGGGGGAAATCCGGTTTGCAAATCAACTTCGATAATTGACTTAGTCCAAGATACAGTCCATTTTATTTTAAGCGGTTCTAAAGTAAAGGCCGAATTTTATCTTCCGGAAGACTTATGGGTCGTTGATGTCGATGAAGGGCAAATAGCCCAGGTAATCAATAATATTACGATTAATGCCAAACAGGCGATGCCGATAGGAGGAGTCCTCCAGATCTACGGGGAAAATGTTACTTTAGATGCAACAGACCAGCATGTTCCTGGTAAATATGTTAAACTGACATTGAAGGATCACGGGATCGGAATTCCTGAAGGTATTATTGAGAAAATATTTGACCCTTTTTTCACGACGAAAAAGACAGGAAACGGTCTGGGCCTCTCAACCAGCTATTCTATTATTAAAAAACACAACGGATATTTGGAAGTCGAATCCATACCTGGAATAGGGACAAGCTTTTGTATTTTTCTTCCTGCATCAATACAAATTCAGCAGCTGGAAATTAAAAAAGTTAATAGTGAGATCGTGATTAGCGATGGGATAAAAATATTACTGATGGACGATGAAGAGACTATCCGAAATGTAAGCGGAGAAATGTTAACCTATTTCGGCTATCAGGTAAGTTTAGCCAGGGATGGTCAGGAAGCAATCAGGCTTTATAAGGAAGCAAAAGAAAATGGGGAAGGGTTTGGCGTCGTTATTATGGACTTAACTATCCCGGGAGGCCTGGGCGCTATGGAGACCATGGCTGTGCTCCGCCAAATCGATCCTGAAATTAAAGCAATTATCACAAGCGGTTACGCCAATGATCAGGTAATGGCGGATTACCAAAAATATGGCTTTAGCGGGGTAGTCACCAAACCCTATAAAGTAAATGAACTTAATGAAGTCCTTGTTAAGATAATCGATCAGAAACAGTTGCCTTTAGGTTTGGTATATTAAATCTTTGTACAGGGGCAACGCAATTCTTATCGTTTCTTAAAAAGGTCTTCAGGACTCCAACCTCCGGTAATTCGACTAAACCATGCACTGATAACGGTTAAACTTCCGGTAATAAGCAGCAGGCCCATTAATATCAGTAATATGCCGGAGGCCCATTCAAAATATTTTATATAAGGTTTGATCCGGGCCATACCTCGTGAAACTCTTTCAAATCCAATAGCTAATAGTAGAAAAGGTATTGCTAAACCGAGAGAATAGCATGATAATAGCAACATACCTTTACCGATTTGACCTTGAGTGCCTGCTAAAGTCAAAATCGATCCTAAAATAGGACTTATACAAGGTGTCCACCCCAAGGAAAAAGCTAATCCGGTAAAAAAGGCTCCACTGATTCCGATTTGATGCTTAACCTGCATCTTTTTTTCATGATAAAGCCAAGATATTGGAAGCCATCCGGCTTGATGAAGCCCCAAAATAATAACCACCAAACCACCGATCTGAGTAATTAAACGGCGGTATCTTAACAAAAATTGACCTAAATAAGAACTTGCAAGGCCCAGAGCGATAAATATGACACTAAATCCTAAGATGAAGGCAATAGTAGACCATAACACCTTTCGTTTAACATCTGCATCCGTTTGAAGGTTAGCCAATGAAGTGCCAGAAATAATCCCAAGGTATCCAGGTGCAATTGGCAGGATACAAGGAGATAAAAATGAAAGTAACCCTGCAGTAAAGGCAATCCAAAGTGAGATTTCCATAACTTATTTCCCCTTTAATAAAGGCTGCACTCTTTGGTCGAGAACCCGAAGGTTGGTCGATCCTTTAATAACTGAACGGATGGTGCCTTTTTGGTCGATTATAAAAGTACTGGGTATAGAAAATATTTGATAAAGCTCCCCGACTTTTCCTGAAGTGTCCGTTAAAACAGTAAACTTCATCTTGGCTTTGGTAGCAAAATTTTTAACAGCACTTGGTTGATCCTTTAAATCGACAGCTAAAATAGCTAATCTTTTTTGTGAATTCCGTGTATAGAATTTTACAAAATCAGGGATTTCGGCTTTACAGGGCGCACACCAAGTAGCCCAAAAATTAACAATGGTTACTTTGTTGGCTAAAGTAACTTTTTTCAAATTAACAGGTTTACCATTTAGATCTGGTAAAGTGAAATTAGGCGCTGGAAAACCTTCAATGGGTTTAGCGCTATCTGCAACTTGATGACGGCTTCCTACGCGAACTCCTACTACAACAGCTGCCAAAATAATGCAAACCAAAATCAAAGCAAAACCATATTGCCGCTTTTCCAAAATATTCACTCCATTATTTATTTTATCATAATATTTTCTGATTCATAAATGCCATTTAAGAGCTACCTTTTAGCATGAAGCAGGTAACGATGGAAGAAATACTCCGATGTACGACTCATTTTATATCTCCTCCGCGATGTATATTAACCTTTCATAACTTTTTTTATACAAACTCCCGATTTCATTTCAAGTGTTTTAAGTTTACAAAATTGAAAATACTAACCTCCATGAATATAAATTGAAGGAGAGAATGCGATATGGCAAACATGAACCAGAGTTTCGATATAACAGGAAGCATTAGTCAACATCAACAGGAGGGTATCCAAAAAGCAGTACTGTCATTGGAAGGTGTAAATCAGGTTGAATGTAACGCCCCTGCAAGAAAAGTGACTGTTGGGTATACACCCGGTTTGGTTACAATCCAAAGAATTAAAGAAATCATTGAAAGCCAGGGAGTCGATGTCTCAGACAAAGGCGATGATTAATTGAATGCACACGGAGGCAGTTTACTAAAGTGTAAGAAACCCAAACTGTATATTCCCCCAATATTAACGGTATTTTTTATATGCCAACAGCCTTTTTTCCATAAAGAGTGACCATGGTATGGGAAAATTAATAATATACTATCATGAGTTTGGGAAGGGGAGTTAGGGATGGAAATATTGGGGGAAGAGAAGCTTTTTCAGATATTCGACAACAAAAATAAGAAACTTATTGGCGAAATCTATTTAAAATATCTTGGGGATGAAAAAAAAGGGACCAAAATGATTGGTAGGATTCCTGATTTTTGGAAAAAGACAGCCGGGGGTATCAGTGGCCCCTACTTATGTCAAGAGAACCAAGTCTATCAAATTATGGATTTCGATATTTCGAAAAGCAAAATTTGGTTAAAAGCAATGAAGAGTCATTCGATGGTGTCGTAACTGTGAAAAAAGCTTGGTTCCAAATCACTAATTAGTAATAAAATATTATAGGGTAAAAACCTAAAGATAAAAAACCAAATAAAAGAAATGTGGTGATAAATAATATGTCGAAACACCATCGCCGTGATCGACGCCGAGAAAGGTATGATCATAGAAGACGTTGTGATGAAAGGATGTATTTAGCATATCCAATGGGATCTATGCCTGGGTTTGATCCTTTTCCAGCATCAAATTTATTTTCCCAAAGTGATAATGATGTAGAAGCAATGCAGGGATTTGGCGGTTCCTGCTTTATGACTCCGACAGGTCCGGTATGCCCGGGATCGGGAGGCGGAGGCTCCTGTTTTATGGGTCCTCAAGGAATGGTATGTCCGGCGCCAGGCACAGGCGGCTGCTTTATGGGTCCCCAGGGTATGTTATGTCCGGTGCCAGGCTTTGGCGGAAGATAATAATATAAAATAGATTTAAATTTAAGGATTTGTGATTCATCAACGACTACATAATTGAAGCGAGTCAATAGGCTCGCTTTTTTATTATTGCTAACTTGCTTGACAACGCTAAAAGCTTACAATATAACATAATAGTTGAATATGAAAACATGATGAATAATCCTAATAAAACCAATCATTCTGCCACTAAAATTTTGAAAGCCG
>JAEZKW010000322.1 GCA_023415375.1 Bacillota bacterium | reverse complement strand
GATTTGAGAGTGCTCATTAATGTCGATTCTTCTAAGGTATATATCTCTGTTGAATTATATCAAGCAAAAAGGACCGAGAAAATACTTTTCTCCGGAGGTATAATTTTAAAAGATAAAACTATTTCAGAAGCAGTCATGATGAAAGAGCGCGCTGTTAAATTAGGGGTGGATAAAAAAGATATTTAATTAGAGGAACTTTCTTTAAGCACCATAGAGAATGTACTTGCCTCAATGGTTAATCCTTTTTCCCCAGTCCAAGTCTTATCGTTCAACACCACCAGAATGATAACGAAATGATCCATCTCTTTCCCCATCTTTTCCAGTTCTTTTTGAAAGGCCAATTCGGCAGAGGTATTGAGCCCCCAGAACATTACCACTTTTCGATGGCGTTCTTGGGCGTACATTTGCCTCAGCATGCTAAGAGCCAGCGTGATACCGACTCCACCCGCCAAAAACACCGTATTTTCTATAAATTTTCCATTTAAGAGGAATTTTATAAGAATATCCGAATAGCATACTTTAAATTGAAACAGAATCCATAACAATTTACGTAAAAGGGTTTTGGCAAAAGAAGTTCATCCATATTCAAATTTTAGAGTCCTCAGGCATAAAAAGAAAGGAGCGACAGATTTGAAAAAATTGACTCTCCCCGTTTTTTTAATTTTTTTTGTGATCGCTTTTGAAGCCATGGCGGCTACGATACCCGCCTTAGACATTTCAAGGGAAACGGATCATATCAAAATTTATTGCACCCAGCAAGATGCCTCCTGTATCGATAATGTTACCCAAGCCATCGAAGCTAAGTATTCAAAAATAAGTTCCGATTTGGCTTTCTCGCTGACAACTAAAATACAAATTAATGTTTATCCCGATTTAGACACATATCATGCAGCATTGGGGGATCCGGACCTCCCCGATTGGGTGGTCGGCGACACCGAATTTTCGGGCATTATCAATATGGTATCGCCTCTAAACCCAGGCCCTACCCATGATTATCAAGGGATGTTAAGTGTTGCTGTGCATGAAGTCACTCATGCCTTTGCATTGACAATAAATCCCCATATCCCGCGATGGCTTAATGAAGGGTTGGCCGCTTTTGAAGCAGGTCAGATGGATGAAAACCGAAGGAATTATATTATTCAAAAAGTTAAAAATAATCAATTCCCCAAATTCGAAGGTTTCAACACGAATAGCATCCAGTTTGGAAATATCGGAGGCTATCAATGGTGCTATACAATTATCGAATTTGCCGTCAATACTTTTGGAATTGAAAAACTGCCTAAGTGGGTCCGTAGCGGAGGCAATTTTCAATCGACTTTTGGCATATCTGAGGAAGCGTTTCGGGCCCAATGGATGGATTATTTAAAGGCAATATATAAGGTAGATCCAACAACCCGGGAAATTAAAAAAATCCGGATAATAAATGTATATTGGTCAACTGATGAACAACTTAAAGGAATCATTGCCAAAAGGCCCCATAGTCTATTGCTTAAGACCGATTTACCGACTAACCACATTCAAACCAAACCCATCATTAATTTTTTGTACAATGCCGGTTATCAATTTAAATTGACAGCAGAAGGAAAAAATAAGATCACAGCCACGGTTTATGAGGGAAAAGTTTTTAATATGAATCAGAACTCCTTTTTTGGTTTTTGGATACTTTTTTCTGAAGAAGAATTTAATAAATTGGAGCATGGGGTTATTTATAAATTGACGCCGCAAAACGACACGAACGAATATCAATGGCTGGTCGATGAGAATTTAACCATAAAGATACCGTAATATTGATGATGATTGGAGTTTCCGAATGGATAATAAAGAAAAGTTTACTGTTCAATCGATATAGTAAACAAGGCAAATTGCTTCTACTCACTAAGACTCACAGTTATGTAGGAGAGGTTTAACGAAATCAAACGGCCATAAGGAAGGTTTCCAATGATAGAAGGCATCAGCCACATCACCCTGATCGTAAACGATTTGGAACGGACGACCACTTTATTGAAAGTGCTTTTTGACGCTAAAGAAATTTATTCAAGCGAAAAAAAGACTTTCTCATTAAGTAAAGAGAAATTTTTCCTGATCGGCAGCCATTGGATTGTCATTATGGAAGGTCCTTCTCTCTCGGAGCATACCTATAATCATATCGCATTCAAAATCAATGAAGAAGATTTTGGGCTTTACGAATCAAAAGTGCGTTCCATGAACCTTGAATTCCGACCATCCCGTTCAAGAGTTAAAGGGGAAGGGCGATCTTTGTACTTCTATGACTTTGATAATCATCTTTTTGAACTTCATACAGGGACTCTTTCAGAGAGATTAGCATGTTATCAGCACCTTAAAAAAGAACAGAGGGATCATAATGAAACTCAATAAAATTCACCATGTCGCCATCATTTGTTCAAATTATCAAAAATCCAAAGATTTTTATGGGAACTTACTTGGCTTTAAAATCATTAACCAATTTTACCGGCAAGAAAGAGATTCCTATAAATTAGATCTGGCTGTTGATGAAAATACTGCGATTGAACAGTTCTCATTTCCGAATCCACCCCAAAGATACCAGTCCCGAGGCTACCGGTCTCAGACATTTGGCATTCGAAGTGGATCATATTGAAAATGCGGTTTCGGAATTAGTGGCTAATAAAATAGCCGTTGAGCCTATTAGGGTTGATGAGATAACCGAAAAAAAGTATACTTTTTTTAAAGACCCGGATGGCATACCGATTGAATTATATGAGAAATAAAAAGGAGTCTTTATGAAAGGAATCATGATTCAAGGCACCAGCAGTGATGCTGGAAAAAGTTTTCTGGTCACTGCCCTTTGCAGAGCGCTTGCCAATGATGGATGGAAGGTTTGCCCATTTAAATCCCAGAATATGTCCAATAATTCCTATGTAACGCGAGAAGGGCTGGAAATGGGAAGGGCTCAGGCCGTTCAAGCGGAGGCGGCCCGGCTTCAGCCGGATGTTTATATGAATCCTATACTCTTAAAGCCCCGTAAAGATACGCTATCGGAAATTATTCTGATGGGCAAAGTTTATTCCACTCCCGACGATGGTAGCCGTTATTTCAAAAACTTCACTATGAATGTTGGCATTCAAACGGTTCGCAAAGCCCTGGACTATATCAGTAATCATTATGATGTTATTGTGATTGAGGGGGCCGGAAGTCCCGCCGAAATAAATCTAAATAGTACTGAAATTGTAAACATGCGGATTGCAAGGGAGGCTGATGTGCCGGTTATTCTGGTAACCGATGTTGATCGGGGGGGATCACTCGCTTCCGTAGTTGGTACATTAATTTTACTGGGTGAAGACCGCCAAAGAGTGAAAGGAATTATATTTAATAAATTCAGGGGTGATCTATCCCTTTTTGAAGATGCCGTCCAGTGGATCGAGGACTATACCAAAATCAAAGTGATCGGCGTCATGCCTTATTTAAAGGATGTATTGGTTGAAAGCGAGGACTCCCTAAGCATTAACTCTAATTATGAAAGCTTAAAGGCTAATAAACTAACCATCGGCATTATCAAAATACCTTACGTATCTAACAATACCGATATCGAGCCCTTCCGTTTTGAAAGCGATGTGGAAATCTTCCTCGTCGACGCCTTTACTGATTTTAATAAACTAGATGCCGTAATCATTCCCGGCACCAAAAGTACCATTTTAGATATGCAATATTTACATGAATCAGGTATTGCAAAATCCCTTAAAACATTTTATGAAAACGGTGGTTATATTTTCGGAATCTGCGGCGGATATCAAATGCTCGGCACAATGATTTCTGACGAGCTGGGGATCGACAACCCATCAATAAAAAGTATCGCTGGATTGGGTTTATTGCCTGTAAGAACTTATTTTGAAACCACGAAAACAGTCAATCAAGTAAGCGGCAATATGATATATCCTGGATTCGACAATTTTAATGTCGATGGCTATGAAATCCATTTTGGAAAGACCGAACCGTTGCAATCGAATTTTGGCCATTCTTTATTTTCACTTAACAATCATCAGGAGGGATTCGCCCTAGATAATTTAAGGGTTGGAGGCACTTATCTGCATAACGTTTTCCATAACGATGCCTTCCGTAACCTTTGGCTAAATCTAATCCGGAACAAAAAACAATATACAGAGCAACCGACGGTAAATACGGAGAAGATAAAAGAGCAAAGTTACGAATCTTTGGCAAAGGCTGCTTTTGAATTTTTGGATATGGATTATATAATGAAGTTGATTAATATATAAGTATCTCAAAGGTAGGTACTGACCCTGCAAAAAGCGAAATGGATACCATGAACTCAAAAAAAGCCATTATAGAATACTTAATGAAAAACCCATCCGGAAATGCAAATATCATTCACTTTCTCGAAAACTACCCGGTATATTCCATTGAAAAAGTGGGCGATTCGGTGGTCGCTAAAGGGACCAGCGACCGTGACTGGGTCTATATCAGTTCGGCATCATCAAAAGAGCTAAAAATAATCAAAAACAAATTGACGAAACAGGACCGGAATTTTGCCATTATTGAAGATTGGATGATTCCAATCCTATGTGAAGGACAAAAGATAAAATGGAAATTATCGACCATGAGATTATTTTTACCTGAATCAGTGAAGCTTCCTCAAATGGCCTATCCTACCTCACCACTCAAAATGAATGATGCTGTATTCATCTATGCCAACTCAGCATATCAACAGTATCTCTCCATAGAGTATATTTCGGAACGAATCCAAAATGGAATAAGCTCATGTACTCGGGAAGCGGATAAGTTGATTGCATGGGGGCTTACGCAGGATGACGGGGCCGTCGGTTTTTTAAATGTACTGCCGGAGCACAGGAACAAAGGATATGCCCGTGCCCTGACCCTTGATATCATCCAACAGGTACGGGCTAATAATAAACTTCCTTTCGTTCATATTGAAGAAGATAATATTCCATCAATGAAGCTTGCAATAAGTCTGGGATTTGTTAAAGATAAAGTCGTGAGTTGGTTTGAGATTGGGTAATCCGGTTTTAACCGGATAGATTTTAACCAGCCGTGGGATTTATCCCGCCGATTGGCCGCAGTCGTTTTATTAATAACCTTCAAATAGTATTATTTTCGATGCTTTTCCACAAACCTTCCCATCCTGACTAATGCTTCCTGTAAATTTTCCATGGAGGAAGCATAGGAGCATCTTACATAACCTTCTCCAAAACTTCCAAAAGCATCTCCCGGTACAACAGCCACTTTTTCCTCTTTTAGCAATAGTTCACTGAATTCCAGCGAACTCATCCCGGTTATTGCAATAGAAGGAAAGGCATAAAAGGCGCCCTTGGGTTCAAAACAAGTCAACCCAATATCGTTAAGACCTTTGACGAACAAGCGGCGACGGTGGTTGTACTCTGCGCACATTTTACGGCGCTCATTTTCACCATGCCTTAAAGCTTCGATGGCAGCCTTTTGAGAGGTTATTGGCGCACATAGCATCGTAAATTGATGAATTTTCATCATCGCCTGAATAATCTCGGATAAACCGGCCGCATATCCCAGCCGCCAACCCGTCATCGCATAAGCTTTTGAGAAACCATTAAAGAGAATAGTCCTTTCCCGCATACCCGGCAGCGCGGCAAAACAAATATGCTCCCCTTCATAAGTTAGGTGAGCGTATACTTCATCACTCAAAATCAGCAAATCATATTTCCGGGCTAGTTCAGCGATTTCCGAGGCGACTTCACGAGTCATAACGCCGCCGGTGGGATTATTGGGATAACAAAGCAGTATTGCCTTTGTCTTTGGAGTGATTAAGGGTTCAATATCTTTGGCCCGAACCCTGAAGCCTTCATCGGCTTTGGTCGTGACATTGACAGGTTTGCCCCCGGCCATAATCACACAAGGGTTGTATGAAACATAGCAAGGCTCGGGAACAATGACTTCGTCACCTGGCTCGATAATTGCCCTGAACGCCAAATCCAAAGCTTCACTAACTCCTACGGTTACTAAGATTTCATCCTTTGGATCATAGGTGACCCCGTAATTTTTATGTAGATCGGCAACTATCTCTTCGCGGAGTTCCAGCAGGCCATAATTGGAGGTATACATGGTATAGCCTTTTTCTAATGAATAGAAACAGGCCTCCCGGATGTGCCAGGGGGTTACAAAATCCGGTTCCCCAACACCAAGGGAGATTACTCCTTTCATTTCGGCAACCAAATCAAAGAAACGGCGGATCCCCGAAGGCGGAATTGAGGCAATGGCCTTATTCACCCAGGTACGCTCTTTTGCCCTGCCCTCACTCACGGTGTGACCACCAGCCTTTGGGCCTCCTCTTTACCGTCCATTATGACTCCTTCCAGTTTATACTTTTTGAGTACAAAATGTGTGGCCGTGCTTTGGACATTATGAATGGTGGCCAGTTTTTGAGAGACAAACAGGGCGACTTCTTTCATAGTTGTCCCCTCAACCAATACCATCAAATCATAAGCACCGGACATTAAAAATACCGACTTAACCTCTGCAAAACGGTAAATTCGTTCGGCAATCTCATCAAAACCTACATCACGCTGTGGAATGACTTTTACTTCAATCAAGGCGGTAACTTTTTCCACCCCGGCCCTTTCCCAATTAACCATAGCCCGGTAATTAATGATAACTTTTTCCGCTTCGAGCTCAGCAATTTTCTTCTTCACATCTTCTTCAGTCATCCCAAGCATGATCGCGATTTCCGCCGGAGTTAAACGGTCATTTCGTTCTAACAGTTCCAGGATTTCCTGCAAACTTTTGCCCTCCCTCCAGTTTACGAAGATAAAAAAAATCCCTCCGGATATTTTATTGTACACCAACCTTTTAATTAAAATATCATTTATAGGAAAAACTTTCAATTGTTTTTATCCATAAAAAAACACTTGGCAGAATTCTTGGCCAAGTGATACAACCAATCTTTTAGAAATAAATTATAATACCCTAATAACCAAACAAATATCCTGTAACTCATGGCCATTCCAGTATACTACAACCCAACTTAGGTCCCACTCTGCCAGGACGACAAATACTTAACCTGTTCCGGAGTTAAGACATCGATCTCAATTCCCATGGATTTCAATTTAATCTCAGCGATTTCATGGTCCAACTCTTTCGGTAAGACATGAACCTTCTTTCCCATTTCGTGAGCATGTTTGACAATATACTCCGAGCCAAGTGCCTGATTGGCAAAGCTCATGTCCATAACCACTGCCGGATGGCCTTCGGCCGCTGCTAAATTAAGCAACCTTCCGTCAGCCAGCAGGAATAATTTCCGGCCGTCTTTGAGGGTATATTCATCAACAAAATCACGAACTGTCCGCTTGGCCTTAGAAAGGCTTTCAACAGCCTGGATATTAATTTCATCATTAAAATGGCCTGAGTTTGCTACAATTAATCCATCTTTCGCCAGTTTGATATGACGCTCATCAACCACATTGAGATCACCGGTCACAGTAATAATAACATCAGCAATCGGCATCGCCTGTTCCAATTTCATGACCCTAAAGCCATCCATCACCGCTTCAATAGCCTTAACATGGTCCACTTCAGTAACAATGACATTGGCGCCCATTCCCTTCGCCCGCATGGCAAGACCCTTACCACACCATCCATAACCGCAAACTACAAAGTTTTTACCGCAAAGCAAGATATTGGTCGCCCTGAGTAAGCCATCCAAGGTACTTTGACCTGTGCCATAGCGATTGTCGAATAGATGCTTCGTATCGGATTCGTTAACCGCGATAATTGGGAATTTTAAGGCTTGGTCCTTTTCCATACTCATCAGTCGGATAACACCGGTGGTTGTCTCTTCGGTACCGCCGATTACATTTTTAAGATAGGTGTCTGCATATTTTTGGTGAAGCAAACCGACCAAATCAGCTCCATCATCCTGGGTAATGTCCGGTTGGTGCTCAATTGCTGCAATCAGGTGTTTATAATAGGTGTCACGATCTTCGCCTTTCATGGCGTATACCGGAATACCATAATCCATTACCAGGGAAGCCGCCACATCATCCTGGGTCGATAGTGGATTGGAAGCGCACAATACGATATCTGCGCCACCTTCTTTTAAAGTCCGCATCAGATTAGCGGTTTCAGTTGTTACATGCAAGCAGCATGAAAGCTTTTTCCCTTTTAAAGGTTTCTCTTTGGAGAAGCGTTCCCTAATGAGCCGTAAAACCGGCATCTGATTGTCAGCCCATTCAATCCGTAATTTACCCTTTGGAGCCAGGCCCTTGTCTTTGATATCACAGTTTGACATCTCAATACCTCCTAATATAATTTGATTTAATTGAGGGGGTTAGCACGACCCAACCACCAGATTTCAAATTTCTTCATTTTAACTTTTCTGAAAGCCGCTCAAACCGGGTTTCAGAAAAATTCAGTGAAAAAACAACAAGCCCAAGTATCAACCCTAGACGGGCGCAGTTGTTTTTTTACACTAAACCAAACCGTTTTATGAGTCTTTCTGAGCTGTCAGAATAAAAATTGTTTTCCTCTTTTGCAAGTCCCAACCGTTCTCACAAGGTTCCGGAACTATTTCATGAGTCTTCATATGCATAAACCCAACCTTTTTAAACCATTCTAGGATTTCCTGCAAGGCAAACCCCGGCCAAATATCATACATATTTTCTTTAAGTGCTAAATCCTGGTGTTCAAGGAAGTCCGCCAAAAAAACAGTGCCTTTCATTTTAAGGATTCGATACATCTCACCTATTGCAGACTCGGGATCTTCAATATGATGAAGATACATGTTGGCACAAATTAAGTCAGCCGAGCCGTCAGGAACAGGAACTTGACGGCCGTCACTTTCAATGGTTTCAATATTTTTCAAGCCCTCGTTCCGGGCCTTTTTTCGAAGTTCCTTCAACATCTCAGCTGATATATCCACTGCTAAGACATTTTTTACAAACGGCGCTGCAAACCTTGCTAAATAACCATTCCCGGTTCCCAGATCCATTAACGTCATTTGCGAGTGAAAAATATGCAATTCGGCCAACCTGTTCCGAAT
>JAEZKW010000309.1 GCA_023415375.1 Bacillota bacterium | reverse complement strand
TTTTATAGTACGAAGAACCGTAAATAAGGCAATATGGAGGTAATTGGCTTGAATTCAAAAACTATTAAGGAGCGAGTCATTGAGTTAGGGGCGGATCTTTGCGGTGTCGCATCTCATGAACGTTTTGCCGAAACTCCAAAAGGGTTTAGTCCGTTGAATATTGTCGAAAATGGCGGTTCCTTCATTGTATTTGCCAAGAGGATGCCTGAAGAATTATTATTTGAGGAAAGTCATAATCGATATTACCAAATCAACAATCAAATCACGCGGGAAGTAGATGAGATAGCCATGTTATGCGCCTCGGAGCTGACAAAGAAGGGTATAAAATCAGTACCTATCCTTTTTGACTCTTCTGGTAATCCCGGATCTAATTTTTCCCTGAAATATGCGGCATATTTAGCCGGTTTAGGAGTAATTGGAAAGAATACCCTTTTATTAAATAAGAACTTTGGAAATATGATCAACATCGGCGCAGTAGTCGTTGATTTGGAATTAGAGAGTGATTTATTGGCAGATTATCAAGGGTGTCCAAATGAGTGTAACCTTTGCGTTCAAGCCTGTCCCAGGCAGGCTTTAGATGGAAAAAAGGTTAATTCCTCACGTTGTAAACCGGTTATAGAATATAAAAGCGAATCAGGGGTTTTTTTAAAAAAATGTTCGATATGTCGAAGGGTATGCCCATGCTCATTCGGTATTAAGGATTAATCCGTTTTAAATTTTATTCAATCTGCTCCTTGCCCATGGATAAAAAATTGAGTCCTTTACATGACTAGAAGAGGTATAATGAAATGGCATCCAGAATTATTCTTTATTCAACCTTTTTGCCGTTATTTCTAAGACTTTATGGGTAGACTGTAAAGCATATCTTTTCTAGTTAAATGCAACCAATCCTTTGGAATCGGAGAAGTCTTATGTTACTACCGAGAATCATCATTGCCGGGACGAACAGCGGATGCGGCAAGACGACAATTACAATGGGTATTATGGCCGCTATGGTAAAGCGGGGTATCAAGGTCCAACCGTTTAAGGTTGGACCTGATTATATTGATCCGATGTTTCATACCCTCATTACCGGCAGGAATTCGCGAAATTTGGATAGTTGGCTTTTAGAAGAGACGGTTTTATCGGGTCTCTTTCAAGCCCAGGCGGATGCGGCTGAAATTTCGATTATTGAAGGCGTGATGGGATTATATGACGGTTATGGTGCGGACTCTATCCTCGGCAGCACCGCCCATATCGCGAAAATTATCCAATCGCCGGTTATCTTGGTGGTCAACGGTGAGGGGCTGGCTTTAAGCATTGCCGCAGTCATTCACGGATTCCGCGATTTTGATCGCGCAGTGCCGATCCGCGGTATCATCATCAATAATATTAACACCGAAGCCAACTATCAATTGATACGCGAGATCATTGATACCCATTTGGGAATACCTGTTTTGGGGTATCTCCCGAAGAACCCGGAATACGCTTTGAAAGACAGGCATTTGGGCTTAGTGCCGGCTATGGAGATGCGCAATTTAAACGAGATCATTCAGCAACTGGCTACCCAGGTTGAAAAGACTATTGATTTGGATCAAATATTACAATTGGCTCGCTGCACCGGGCCATTGGAGAAATTTAACGTCTGGAATATGATGGAGAAATATGGTTTGCCACGATTACCGGTCGCTATTGCCAGGGATCAAGCTTTTAATTTTTATTATGCCGACAACTTGGATCTTTTAGCCGTTTTAGGGCTGGAACCGGTTTTTTTTAGTCCCCTTACGGATCAGCGGTTACCGGAGAAAATTGTTGGACTTTATATCGGCGGAGGTTATCCGGAAGTGTTTGCGGCTGAGCTTGAAGCCAATAGGCCGATGCGTGAAAATATCAAAAAAAGTATTGAAAATGGTTTGCCAACCTATGCTGAATGTGGAGGATTGATGTATTTATCAAAAAGTATTCAGGATGGACGGGGCAATCAGCATTCAATGGTTGGCGTAATCCCGGGTGAAAGTAGAATGACCGGCTTGCTACAGCGTTTTGGGTATGTTGAGATTACAGTCTTAGCCGATAATGTCATTTCCCAAAAAGGAACCAGCATTCGCGGCCATGAGTTTCATTTTTCAGAAACCGTTGTGGAACAAGGTGTTCCAGCTTGTTTCCAAATTCGTAAAAATGAACACAATCAATGGAAATGTGGTTTTAAAGTGTGGAATGCGCTGGCCGGATATCCGCACTTACATTTTTGGAGTAATCCGGGTTTTGCGCGAGAATTTGTCCGCCAATGCGGGCAATATCGAAAACGCCCGAGTCATTCGGGCAATCTCCCAAACCGTTAGAAAATTTCCCGTCATTCGGACATTATGGTCGTGTAATTATACGATTAAAAATTCCGGCGAACACTGAGTGAGTAGCTCACATCCGTTCTCTCGAATCACCAAAGTATCCTCAATTCCCACCACTCCTACACCGGGTAAAGCGACCTTCGGTTCAACAGCCACCACCATTCCGGCTTCTAAAAGATATTCCATTTTAGGAGCCAGAAAAGGCGGCTCATCCAGTTCCAAACCGACCCCATGGCCGACAAAACGGACTTTCTCAGGCCCCAGCCCCATAAATTCATTTTCATAACCAAGCCCCGCGGCACACTCAGCAGCCCGCTCATATACTTCGAGCCAAGGAGTTCCCGGTTTTAAATGGTCAAAGATCACCCGTTCCACCTCGACCATGGCTTGATAGGCTTTGAATACCACAGCCTCCGGTTCGCCCCAGCTAAACATCCGGGTCTGGTCTACATGATAACCTTCATAAACAAATGCATAATCCAAAAGTACCGGAGTATTGCGGGGAATTTCGGCCATCGTAGCGCCATAGGGAACTGCATTTGAAGTTCCGATTCCGGCACAAATACCATCAAATTTGGTTCCCGCTAGAGTATTTTTCCCCGCCGAACAAACTCCCAGACATTCAATCCCTTCCCGGCGGCACCGTACCAAGATGCCGTGGCCGTGAAGGCGCAAATAATTTTCAATGATGGCGCTTAATTCTAACTCTGTCATGCCGGGCTTAAAATTTTCCTTCACGAGTCCTGGCAAATGGGCTATTACTTTGCCTGCCTCAGTCTGTATCGCAATCTCAGCCGCTGATTTGACTAGCCTCAGCATCCGGATATCAAACGATAAATCGGCAATTTTGGCCCCGCCGCATAGTTGTAGAAAGCGATTTACTGTTGTATACGAAACAGTATCCAATGTGAAACCGATTTGCTTTGTATCGTCGATCTTAAAACGTTCAACAAGCCTTGTTAAATCCTTAGAGTTATAAAAGGATCCTAGCTCAATATGTCCGACCTCTTCTTGAATCCGGTTCAATGATTTCCGGGCCAGAATTAAAGGCTCACCAACATCCGGGACTAATAAATATAAGGGTTGTACCGAACCGGTATAATAATAAATATCGGAATTTTGAGTCAAGACAGCCAAAGAAACTCTTTTTTGGCGCAAAAAATCTTGTAATTTGGCAATGCGTCCCGAAAATTCCCCAGTTGAAAATCTATCCATAGTCGTTCCTACTTTCATTGGATTCAGTAACTCAACTACAACAGACTAAAAGCCGGTGGGTTTTTGAGAGGCTGTCTAAAAAGTAATTTAAAATCAATAAGAAATACAATATATAACTTCATTGAATATGCTAATTTCAATATATTGTATTTCTTTATCATACGTGCGCTCGCGCACGAATTTACTTTTGGGACAGTACCGAGCTGACCGGCTAAAGAACCGAGGGTTTGACTCCTGTAGTTGCTACAATCAGCGGCTAATAAAAGAAGTTGATGATAATTATCTCGTTGCAAAATTAGTCATCAACTCCAAATACTCTGCTATATCTCGACCCTTTTCCTCGAATAGGATAAAAGCCGGTTCATCCCAAAATTTCCAAGCAAGTAATTATTTCTTCTGAACTCTGGCTCCTGGATTCTATTGCAATCGTTTCTTTATTCTACCCAAAATATTTCATTAAAAACTCCAAGTTCAACTCCGGATAAACCGGGAAACGATCCAGCAATGCCTTAACCCTTGACCCGGCTTCGGCTTTAGCTTTTTGGTCGATGGTAAACTTAGCCTTACTTAATTTCCCGACATTCTCACCTGTCGTAATTTGTTCCGGCTTGGTATGAGCCAAGACCAATTTGAAAATGGCGGCCATTTCTTTCATTTCATTTGCCCCCATGCCTAGTGTGGTTACGGCAGGTGTACCGACCCGTAACCCGCTGGTATACCAGGGACCGTTGGTATCAAAAGGCAATGAATTACGATTTAAAGTAATACCGCACTCCCGGACGGCGCTTTCTGCCTGACGACCGGTTAACCCGAAAGGTCTAACATCAATTAAAAAGAGATGATTGTCGGTGCCGCCGGTGGCTACCGCCATTCCTTCATCAATGCAACTCTTTGCAAATACACGGGCATTCTCTACTATCTTTGCCGCATAAGCCTTAAACTCAGGCTGGCTGGCTTCAGTTAAAGCAATTGCTTTGGCCGCCATAACATGAGGTAAGGGCCCACCGATAACCAGCGGACAACCTTTGTCCACATGTTCGGCAAATTCCTCGGTACATAAGACCATACCCCCACGGGGTCCGCGCAGAGTCTTATGAGTCGTTGTTGTTACGACATGGGCATTGGCAACCGGATTAAAATCGCCTTGAAATACCCCTCCGGCTACTAGGCCAGCGAAATGGGCCATGTCCACCATTAGCGTCGCACCGACTTTATCGGCGATTTGACGTAAGCGTTTGAAATTAATCGTCCGGGGATAAGCGCTAAATCCGGCCAGTAAAATCAGGGGCTTGATTTCCAGAGCCATTTTTTCAATTTCGTCATAATCAAGCAAGCCGGTTTCCTTATTCACACTGTAGGAATAGGCATCAAACATCTGAGCCGATACATTCTGGCGGTAACCATGGGTAAGATGACCACCGGAGTAATAATCCATCCCGAGTAATCTCTGGTTACCGAGCTG
>JAEZKW010000140.1 GCA_023415375.1 Bacillota bacterium | reverse complement strand
AACTGACTTTCGCATACAGAATCCCTTTTTCCCTTGATAAACCTGATTAATTTAGAATCAAGATAAAGCCTTATTTCTAATCCTTATTATGTCGAAACAACCATGCCCGTAGTTTGGCCAAATCCTCACCTTCAGGATAAATATGCTGATTTTGAAACTTATTCATCCTGGTTAACCTTTCCGGGGCTTCTCTAAAATAAAAGATTAAGTTTTGAAAAATTCTCATTGTCAAGGGAGTAATATAATGTTCAATCCCTTCTACCTGTTCGTCGATTCCGTATCCCTCTCCGAATAACCGCATAAAACTTTTTAAAGTTTCATCCCGCCAAACTAAAAATCGTCCATAGGAAAGCCCTTTATCCGTCAAGGCAATATTCCGGTATTTTTCATAAATAATAAACCCAGCCTCATGAAGTTTTTGCAACATCCGAGTCACTGAAGACGGTCGTACTTTAATAGCAGCAGAAAGATCAACCGATTTGATATATCCCTGTTTCTCCACAATTCGGTAAAACATCTCCAGATAATCCTCCATACTTTCAGTGAGCATTGATTCTTTTGACATCGTATCTTCCCCCTGGTTCCCTGCCAAATTCTTCATCTTTTGTCCTAAGGCAAGATTCATACTAGCTTATGTTGACCTTTTTTGTGATAGAAGAGCTGTTATTCTGAATTGTACAAATATCTTTGTGCTTAATCTAAAAATTTATTTAAGTCCGTAGCAACCGGTTTGCCAAAAGCATATTTTAGTGTTAACAGTAAACAAAGTTAGCCCAAAAAAACTTTATCTAGGTGAAGAGAATGAAAAGTAATTTCAAAGAATTGGTTACAGCCGTAATGCCTTGGCAATCGTTTTTTGAAGGTATTCATATTCAATGGAAGGCCTTGGCTCGTTATCTCGGTCCTGCTTTTATTGTAAGCGTTGCTTATATCGACCCGGGGAATTTTGCCACGAATATCAGCGGTGGGTCTATCTTTAACTACAATCTAGTTTGGGTCATACTTTGGAGTAATCTAATGGCAATTTTTTGCCAGACAATGTCAGCCAAATTAGGAATTGCTACCAGCCATAATTTGCCGGAGATGTGCGCGAAAATTTTTTCCCGCAAAACCAATTGGTTCTACTGGATAATAGCGGAATTGGCGGCCATGATGACTGATTTGGCTGAATTTCTGGGCGGAACTCTGGGGTTATATTTGCTGTTTCACATCCCAATGATTTACGCGGGTTTATTAACCGGGGCTATAACTTTCCTCATTGTCTATCTGGAAAAATACGGCCAACGGCTGGTTGAATTGATTATCGGGGTTTTGGTGGCGGTTATTTCAATCTCTTATGTAATTGAGTTGTTTCTGGCTAAACCGGATTGGGGCGAGGCCGGACTCCATACTTTAATTCCGTCCTTGTCAAACGGCCAGGCGGTGATGATTGCAGTCGGAATGCTTGGTGCAACTGTCATGCCGCATGTGATTTATCTTCATTCTCAACTGGTGCAATGCCGGAATGGCGCTCATACCATTAAGGAAAAGCAACGGCATCTCCGCATGGAAAAATGGGACATTGTGATTGCAATGAATATTGCCTTTGTAGTCAATGCAGCTATGGTAATCGTTTCAGCGGCTGTTTTTCACCGGCATGGGATGGTCGTGGAAACGATTGAGCAGGCCCATAAATCACTAGAGCCCTTATTAGGTAGCCTGTCAAGCGGCGCTTTCGGCATCGCCCTGCTCGCATCCGGTTTATCCTCTTCGGCGGTCGGCACCATGGCCGGGCAGACGATTATGAAAGGTTTTGTCAACCTTCAAATTCCAGTCAACCTCCGGCGATTAATTACCATGGCCCCGGCGATGTTGATTATCGCTAGTGGAATTAACCCGATGAAAGCCTTAATAATCAGCCAAGTCACCTTAAGTTTCGCTTTGCCTCTAGCGATTATTCCGATGATTTTGATAACAAATCGTCAAGATTTAATGGGGCCTTTCGTAAACAAACCTCTAACCAAATTTATGGGCTGGTTGATTACCTGTATCATTATTTCAATGAACGCTATCCTAGTGTATCTAACTTTTACCGGAAATGTTTGAGTAAAACTATCCCTCCAATCAGATTTACCTGTCCTTAACGGAATTTCTTTTTGCAATAAACGCGTTGATTAGCTCCAATACAATTTTTTGATCCTCGGGACTCATTCGATCAACTTCAATAAATGCATTGAGTAATTCCTCATTTTGGACCAATATTGTTAACGAAGCTTTTTCATTATCCGATACCAAATATTCAACAGGCAGTTCAAAAAAATCAGCCAACTTTTTAAAGGCTTCCATCGACGGTCTTACGCCTGATTCGATTTTGGCAACGTAACGTTCGGAAAATCCTAGTTTTTGGCTTAACTCGTTTTGAGTAAGGCTTCGTTCTTTTCGTAATTTTTTAAGTTTGGTCCCTAAAACATTTTTCGGCATGAAAAGTCCTCATCATTATTTGTATAAAATATTTATACATTCATTGACAAAAAGTATAAAAAGGTAGTATAATTTTCCTATAAATTACATCTTAACCAGAGTCCACGAAACGAACAAAATAAAAAATAGACAATTTTAGTGTACATTGAATGCAAACAAATAAAAGTATAGGCCCAAATTGATTCATTTTGCACCCTAGTCTTTTATTGCCCATAAATTTCAACTATTACCATTATACAATAATAAAGTTCAAAGGGAAAAGAAAAAGGTAAAAACGATCCCGGTTCAATATTTCTGATTCTGGAAACTTCGTAAAATATGAGTTTAAAAATCATTTCAAGTAGGGACCATGCCGAAAACCAAATCAAGCTCCCAGTTATCCTTGGAACAAAAAATCGCTGATGCCCGACGCAAGCTTCAGGAATTATACGACGCCCGTGGCTATACCGACTCGGTAGTTCTAGCTGCCAGTATAAAACTGGATAAGCTGATCAACCTCCATCAAAAAAAACTATTGGAGAATACGGTTCCTGGGTTTAAATTGGGAAGTTCGGGGTTAAAGAAATAATGGAATAATAATAAACCACAAAAACACGAAACTACATAAAAAACTATTGTTTATTGTTATGTAAAGGCAAGAACCTTAGTCATGCTCAATGAATATAAAGTTCATAATCGGCATTATTTGTCCAAACAAATTTCCGTTTTCCAAAGTAAGAAATCTTTTTTCCATATCATTTGAGTTAATATGTTCGATGATGGTATAACCGTTATCTTTCACGAAATTCGCGATGCCTCCGAATGGGATACCAAATTTAATTGTTTCATCTTTAAGTCCTGTCTGAATAAGGTCATTTTCATTTCGTATGCTTTGAAAATCAAAGCATATTTTACTGTTAGAACCAGAATTTTCTTTTAGCACTTTTAACATATGTATCACAGCAGTATAAGATAAATAGAAAGTAACACCCTCCCAGATGAACAATGTTTGTTTGGATTGAACATATCCATTTTTGCTAATTAAAAGAAGCAAATCATCCTTTTCGAAATCGGCAGAGACAAATGAAACATTTTTATGGGTATCGGTTCCATTTTTTTGCAGCAAAGACAGTTTATGCTCTTGCGTGGGTTTCGTGTCCACTTCAAATATCTTTGTTTCTTTTATTAAATTAGCAAATCGATACGGTCGGCTATCGTAACCCGCGCCTAAAAAAACGATTTGTTCAATATCATTTTTGAGAGCTTCAACATAAATATCATCAAAATACTTGGTTCTTGCAATTACATACTCATACAATCCTTTTGGAATATTTTTTTTGATCATTTCTCTAGAATTTTCAGCATGTAGAAGGCTCTTGCGATCATCAGGTAAAAATAGCTCTGCAAAATCGTCATGGCAATTTACTTTGTCATTGTCTTCGTAATTTGATAAAGCACGTAATGATACAATTCCTAAAGCGGTTTCAGATGTTTTATTATTAATGCTCATCTATTTTACATCTCCTTCCAGTTATCATCACATCCATCTATTGCCTCATTAATTCGACAAAAAAGCCCAGCGTTTTTAGCATACTTTTTACTACAGTAATTTCATCCCCTAACCCGTTTTTCGCCATAAAGTAGTCCTGAGTTAAGGAAGTAGAAACATAAATGTATTGCTCCGCAAATAACTGTGCATCCACTGGCTTAATCATTTTCCGGGCAATCATTTTTTCAATTAACCGTTTGTAATATTCTACTGGTTCCTCGACAAGATACTTTTTATACATTTCAGATGCTTGGATATCTCTATACTTTTCGTTATGAATGATAATCGCAATATTTTGCACAATGGCATCGATATGAGTACCGACATTTAACACAATATTTTTAAATATTTCTTCCGGCTGCATGATTAAAAGCATTTTGTCGAGTTCTGATTCGGATGGTCTCGAACCAAAGGTCATTTGGGCAAAAAACGTGAATAAAGCTTCCTTAATCGCAGACTTGCTTTTGAAATGATTGTAAAGGGAACTTTCTTTAATACCTACGGCGTCTGCAATTTCGCGAAGTGATACGTTATCATAGCCTTT
>JAEZKW010000173.1 GCA_023415375.1 Bacillota bacterium | reverse complement strand
GGTATTAAACAGGTTGTTTTTGATAGGGGCGGTCAGATTTATCATGGCCGGGTAGCAGCATTAGCAACTGCCGCTAGAGAGGGCGGCCTAGAATTTTAGGCTGAGAGGAGGATTGGAATGAAACGAATCATAGACGCCAGTAATCTTGAGCTGACCGAAAAAGTTGTCCGCATTAACCGGGTAGCTAAAGTTGTCAAGGGTGGACGGCGATTTAGTTTTAGTGCATTAGTAGTAGTCGGCGATGGTAAAGGCCATGTAGGAACAGGCCTTGGTAAAGCGGCTGAAGTCCCTGAAGCGATTCGTAAAGGGGTAGAGGATGCCAAAAAGAATCTTATTGAGGTTCCTTTAAAGGGAACTACAATCCCTCACGAAATTGAAGGAGAATTCGGCGCAGGCAAAGTTATGTTAAAACCTGCTGCACCTGGAACTGGAGTTATTGCCGGCGGTCCTGTCCGAGCAGTTTTGGAAAGCGCTGGTATTCGTGATATATTAACCAAATCTCTTGGATCATCCAATGCGCTTAATGTGGTTAATGCGACCATGACAGGTTTAAGAGAACTCAAACAACCGCAAATCGTGGCCGAACGCCGTGGAAAAAGTGTGGATGAAATCCTTGGCTAGGAGGGAAAGATATGCCTAGAAAGAAAGCAGAAAAGCATAAAACAATCGTTGTTACTTGGAAGCATAGTGCAATTGGCAGAAAACCAGTACAGCGGGCTACAATTGCAGCACTTGGTTTTAAACATTTAAACCAAAGTCTGGAAAAGGAAGATATTCCAGCTATTCGTGGAATGATTAAAACAGTAGAACATTTAGTCGAAGTCAAAGAAGAAGCCTAGGGGGTGTCCTCTGATGAAGTTATATGAACTCGCGCCGGCGCCTGGAGCGAAAACAGCTCCGAAAAGAGTTGGTCGCGGTATTGGTTCTGGATTAGGTAAAACCTCTGCAAAAGGGCATAAGGGTCAAAAAGCCCGCTCTGGTGGAGGAAAAGGCCCGGCTTTTGAAGGCGGTCAAACTCCTTTACAACGCAGACTGCCAAAACGCGGATTTAATAATAAGTTCCGTCATGAGTGGGTCGAGGTTGCTTTAGAAAAATTAAATCTTTTTGATAATGGCACAGAAGTCACTCCAACCCTTTTATTGGAAAAAGGTGTAATTAATAAAGTGGGTAATGGAGTAAAGGTTTTAGGGAATGGCGAATTAAAGAAGAAGTTAACTGTTAAGAGCAATAGTTTTAGTAAATCGGCGATTGAAAAAATCGAAAAAGTCGGTGGCAAAGCAGAGGTGATTTGATTGCTAGAAGCTCTAAAAACTGCCTTTAAACTTCCGGATTTACGTAAAAAACTTATATGGACTTTGGTATTATTGGGCATTTTTAGATTGGGAGCTCATATTCCCGCACCAGGACCCTGGGACCAAAAAGCTTTGGAAAGCCTTTTCGGTGGTGGGGGAAATTTATTTGGCTTACTAGATATGCTAGCCGGTGGTGCACTCCGAAAAATGTCAGTTTTTGCGATGAGTGTGAATCCTTATATTACTTCTTCAATTATAGTTCAACTTCTAACGATGGTCATTCCACAATTAGAAGCTTTAGCTAAAGAAGGTAATGAGGGTCGTAGGGTAATCAATCAATATGTCCGATATGGTACGGTTATCCTTGCCATTATTCAAGGCGGGGCCATGGCTTTTGGATTTAAAGGTGCTATGATAAATCCAACTGCTTGGGACTTTATTCTAATTATTTCAACCTTAACTGCTGGTTCAGTATTCTTAATGTGGTTGGGTGAAGTCATTTCAGAACGTGGAATCGGTAACGGCATATCAATGTTAATCTTTGCCGGTATCGTGGCCCGTATTATTCCCGGTACTTTTACCATGTTAACCACTGTAAGCAGTAAGGGAATTGGAACCTCATTATTTAGTATCATTTTGTTTGCGATTTTGGCTGTCTTTATTGTCGCTGCAGTTGTATATGTTACACAGGGAGAACGGAAGATTCCCGTGCAATATGCAAAAAGAATGGTAGGCCGTAAAATGTACGGCGGTGGTTCAACCTATCTTCCTATGAAAGTGAACCAATCCGGTGTTATTCCTATCATTTTTGCTTCGTCAATATTAGCATTTCCACCTACTTTAGGTCAGTTTATTACGGACAAAACCAATTGGTTTGCCAAATTTTTACTTGCTTTTTACCCAGGTCGGACATTATATTTAGTATTGTATGCTCTTTTCATTTTTATCTTTACCTATTTTTATACGGCAGTGACTTTCAATCCACTGGAAGTTTCTAATAATATGAAAAAATACGGTGGGTTCATCCCAGGGATTCGACCTGGAAAGCCGACTGCCGAATATCTTGATCGCGTATTAACCCGGATTACTTTAGCTGGTGCCTTATTTCTTACCATCATTGCTTTACTGCCTTATTTAATTAATTTCTTACCAGGCTTAAAAGGTTTGCAATTGTATTTTGGCGGTACTGCATTATTGATCGCAGTTGGTGTGGCCATCGATACTATGAAACAGATCGAAGCCCAACTTTTAATGCGACAATATGAGGGATTTTTGAAGTAGTTAACAATCCCGGCTATTAGAGAATGGTGCGTGAGCGCGCAAAATCTTGCGCCGGGGTTGGTTGTTTTATTCATTGTTAAATCGTTAAATAAAGCTACCGATATTTTCTAGGTGGGAGGAAAAATTAATGAATTTAATCTTATTAGGACCTCCTGGTGCCGGTAAAGGAACCCAGGCAGAACTTTTGCTAAAAAGGTTCAATATCCCTCATATTTCTACTGGCGATATTTTCCGGGCCGCTATTAAAGAAGGCACACCACTTGGTACCGAAGCCAAAAGATATATGGATAGCGGACAATTAGTCCCTGATGAGGTTGTTATTGGAATTGTAAAAGAACGGCTTTTAAAAGACGACTGTAAAAATGGATTCCTGCTTGACGGGTTTCCCAGAACAGTTCCTCAAGCTGATTCATTAGACAATTTTCTTAAGGATAACGGCAAAAAAGTTGATGCAGTCATTAATATTGAAGTCGATTCAGCAATTCTTTTAAAGCGCTTAACCGGCCGCAGAGTTTGCCGTAATTGTGCCGCAGTTTATCATGTTGAAACCAAAAAATCAAAAGTTGCTGGAGTATGTGATCATTGTGGTGGAGAAGTTTATCAAAGAGCCGATGATACTCCAGAAACAGTGAGCAAACGTTTGGAAGTATATAATAATCAAACTGAACCATTGATTGCGTATTATCGGAATAAAGGTGTTTTGCTTAGTTTTGACGGTCAAAAAGGTATTCAAGATCTCTATGAGAAAATATGCACAGAGTTGGGGGTTAAACCCTGATGATAATTCTCAAATCTCCTTCGGAGATTGCCGTAATGAAGGTTGCAGGAAGTATCTTAGCGGCAGTTCTTGAGGAATTGAGAGCAGCAATTCGGCCCGGTATTAGTTTAGCTGAACTTGATAAAAAGGCTGAACAAAAAACTAGGCAATATAATGCAATCCCTGCTTTCAAAGGTTATAACGGTTTTCCTGCATCCTTATGTGCTTCAGTTAACGAAGAAGTAGTCCATGGTATACCCGGGAGCCGTATTCTTAAAAATGGTGATATTGTAGGATTAGATTTTGGAGTTATTTATCAAAACTTTTACGCTGATTCAGCAATTACCGTCCCGGTAGGGACAATATCCGAAGAAGCGAAAAAATTGATTAAGGTTACGGAGGAAGCTTTATTTAAAGGAATTCATCAAGCCCAGTCCGGGAACCGGTTATATGATATTTCTGGGGCAATTCAGCAATATGTTGAAAGTAACGGATTTTCAGTGGTAAGGGATTTCGTGGGACATGGGATAGGGCGCAAAATGCATGAGGCCCCCCAAATACCTAATTTCGTAGGCAATGATTACAACCCGCTATTAAAACAAGGAATGGCTCTTGCAATTGAGCCTATGGTTAATATCGGCACTTACGAAGTCGATGTTGATACAAAAGATAATTGGACGGTTCGGACAGCGGATCGTAAATATTCGGCTCATTTTGAACACACGGTTGCAGTCACAAACAATGGCCCTGAAATATTAACTTTGTTGCGACCAGAATTATTGCCTAAAATTTAAATGATTACCACAGTAGAAGGTTTACGTTTTGGACAATTGGTAGTTTCGACTTCAGGACGCGATGCGAATCAATTTTATTTAATTATTGGAATGATTGATGATTATTTTGTCGAAATCGCAGATGGAATTAAACATCCGGTTGCTAGGGCGAAAAAGAAAAATTTAAAACATGTAAAAGTAAAGATGCTCATTGCCAAAGAAATTGAAGAAAGATTGTTAAAAGGTGAGTCAATAGGAGATATCCAAGTGAATGAAGCAATTAAAAGATTGAAAAACGAACTTGAGGAAGGGGAGCGGTTCGATGGGTAAACAAGACGTAATTGAAGTCGAAGGAACCGTAGTTGAACCATTACCTAACGCGATGTTTCGAGTCGAGTTGGAAAATGGCCATAAAGTTTTAGCTCATATATCCGGGAAAATGCGCATGAATTTTATTAAAATTTTGCCGGGAGATAAGGTAACTGTAGAGCTATCGGCTTATGATCTAACCCGAGGACGGATCACTTATCGTTTTAAATAATTTTCCCAACCTTTTAAAGTTTAGACATAAATAAAATTTGTTTTAAAGGAGGATTTTACATGAAGATCAGACCTTCTGTAAAGCCAGTATGTGAACATTGTAAGATTATTAAACGTAAAGGCCGAGTCATGGTAATCTGTGATAATCCCAAGCATAAGCAAAAACAAGGTTAAAAAACATTAGTTGTTTGATTAGGGTTATTGTTTAGAGCTATTTTAACAGTCGGCTGCTGGCAGCTTAAGACGATAACAATCGGTACAAAAGACTAATGAGCGTATCCAAATAGGAGGTAATAGAATGGCACGTATCGCAGGCGTGGATTTACCACGTGATAAACGAGTAGAGATAGCCCTCACATATCTTTATGGATTAGGGCTGACAACATCCAAGGATGTATTGGCAAAAGCCAGTGTTAATCCTGATACACGTGTTCGGGATCTGACTGAAGAAGAAGTAACCCGACTCAGAGAAGTGATTGACCGCGACTATAAAGTCGAAGGTGACCTTAGACGTGAAGAATCACTTAATATTAAACGCTTAATCGAAATTGGAAGTTATCGAGGTCTTCGTCATCGCCGTGGCTTACCAGTTCGGGGACAACGGACCAAAACCAATGCTCGGACGAGAAAAGGGCCTAAAAAGACCGTCGGTGCGAAAAGAAAGGCTTAATACCAAGTTGCATTCATTAGCATCTAGGGAATGCGAGGTATCTAAGGGATGCCGGGCATCTAAGGATGCCAAAGGTAATTTAAAATTAAAATGCAACTTGAGGATAACGAATAGGAGGTAATTCAAATGGCAAAACCTGTTGTTGCCAAAAAAGGTGTACGGGCGCGTAAAAAAGAGCGTAAACATGTCGATACTGGGGTGGCGCATATTCATTCCACCTTTAATAATACTATTGTTACCATCTCTGATCCGACTGGAAATGTGTTATCATGGGCCAGTGCCGGACATATGGGATTTAAAGGTTCCCGAAAAAGTACTCCTTTTGCAGCCGGCATGGCTGCCGAGGAAGCTGCCAAAATTGCTATCGATCATGGGATGAAGAGTGTTGAAGTGTTTGTTAAAGGGCCGGGTGCTGGTCGTGAAGCCGCTATCCGTTCTTTACAAGCTGCAGGTTTGTTTGTAAACTTGATTAAAGATGTCACACCGATTCCCCATAATGGTTGTCGTCCGCCAAAACGTCGTAGAGTATAATGGAGGTGCAAAAAGTTTAATGGCTAGATATACAGAAGCAGTATGTAGATTATGTCGTCGTGAAGGCGAAAAGCTTTATTTAAAAGGTGATCGTTGCTATAGTAATAAATGTAGCGTAGGAAAACGGGCATTTGCTCCTGGTCAACATGGTCAGGATCGCAAGAAAGTTTCCGAGTATGGCATTCAACTTCGGGAAAAACAAAAACTACGTCGAATCTATGGAATTTTAGAGCGTCAGTTTTCGGGATATTTCTCTTTAGCTGAAAGAAAAAAGGGAATTACCGGTCAAAATTTGCTCCAAATCCTTGAAACTCGATTAGATAACATTGTTTATCGTTTAGGATATGCTGCATCCCGGAAAGAAGCACGCCAATTAGTACTACATGGTCATTTCTTGGTTAATGATAAAAAGGTTAATATCCCGTCTATGTTGTTAAGAGCAGGCGATGTTATTACCGTTCGGGAAGGCAGTTTGAATTCCCCAAAGGTAAAAGAAAATATTGAAGATGCCGCCGGACGGACCATACCCGAGTGGCTGGAAAGTAATCCAACAAGCCATAGCGGTAAAGTTAAGTCCTTACCGACCAGGGAACAAATTGATATTCCAGTCCAAGAGCATCTAATCGTCGAGTTGTATTCACGTTAATGAGTTTTTAATTCACTATGTAAAAGTGAATTAAAATTTATTAGTTGACTACAAATATATCCCAAAAAATATAAAGAGTGATATTCGCTGAATGCGAGAAGGAGGGTTAATTATTGATCGAGATCGAAAAGCCCAAAATTACCATAGAAGAGAGTAATGACAGAGAACGTTATGGTGTTTTCGTCATTGAACCTTTGGAAAGAGGCTATGGGACAACACTGGGCAACTCGCTCCGTCGGATCCTCCTCTCATCCCTGCCGGGTTATGCGGTAACGTCCGTTAAAATTGATGGAGTGCTTCATGAATTTTCAACAATTCCGGGGGTTGTTGAGGATACCACTGATATCGTTTTGAATTTAAAACAATTATTGGTAAAGATCCATGGTGATTGTCCCAAAAAGGTCCGTTTGCAAATTAAGAATGAAAAAAGAGTAACAGCAGCGGATATTCAAGTCCCCAGTGATGTAGAAATCCTGAATCCTGATTTATATCTGGCTACAGTATCGAGTGGCGGCTCATTTAATATGGAACTCACACTCGATCGTGGACGGGGATATAGTCCGGCTGAACGAAATAAAGGCACAGAAAATATTATTGGGGTTATCGGAGTTGATGCCCGATTCTCACCGGTACTCAAGGTAAATTACGTTGTTGAACATACAAGGGTCGGACAGATTACCGATTATGATAAATTGGTTCTGGAAGTTTGGACCGACGGCAGTATCAGTCCGGTTGAGGCTGTTTCACTTTCTGCTAAAATTATGACTGAGCATTTAATGCTTTTTGTTAATTTGAGTCAAACTGCTGGCAAAGCCGAAATAATGGTTGAAAAAGAAGAGGAGTCCAAAAATAAAATCCTTGAGATGACCATCGAAGAACTGGATTTGTCGGTTCGTTCGTATAATTGTTTAAAGAGAGCCGGTATCAACACGGTAGAGGAATTGACCCGGAAGACTGAAGAAGATATGATGAAAGTCAGAAATCTGGGCCGTAAGTCTTTGGAAGAAGTTCAACAAAAAATGGAAAGTTTGGGACTAATGCTAAGAAAGTCTGAAGATTGATGAGGAGGTGTCGTTATGCTGGAACGAAAATTAGGACGTGAGTCTGCACATAGGAAAGCTCTTTTCCGTGCTTTAGTTACAGCCCTTTTTATGCACGGTAGAATTGAGACAACCGAGATTAAAGCGAAAGAAGCACGGTCAGTTGCTGAAAAAATGATTACTTTGGCTAAAAAAGGCGATTTAAATTCAAGACGCGTTGCAGCCGGAGTTATCACAGAACCGGAAGTTTTACAAAAATTATTTGATGAGATTGCCAGCCGTTATAAAGAACGGAATGGTGGGTATACCCGGATTTTAAAAGTTGGTCCACGCCGTGGAGATGCTGCACCGATGGCAATTTTGGAGCTAGTTTAATCATCTATTTATAAAGAGTTTATGGGGTCGGCTTTGGGATAACCAGGCAGGCCTTAATTTTTTATAAGGGTTTTTGGGTAAATAATGTGGATAAGCTAATGAAGAATTTAAAGGCGGTTATTGCTTATGAAGGAACGGCTTATGCTGGTTTTCAACTCCAGAAAAACGGGCCGACGGTTCAGGCAGAGATAGAGGCGGTAATCGGGCGGATAACTGGAGAAAAAATACATGTCTATGGTGCGGGCCGGACAGATGCTGGAGTTCATGCCAAAGGGCAAGTTGTACATTTTCAAACCTGCTCCAAACTTTCGGATGATAAATTTCAAAAGGCAATGAACTCCCTTCTACCGGCAGATATTGTAGTAAGAAATATTTGTGAAGTGCCCATGGATTTTCATGCCCGGTATTCGGCCAAGAGCAAAACTTATCGTTATCGCATTTATAATTCGGAAGAACGACCGCTCTTTGAACGAAATTTTGTTTATCATTATCGATGGAACTTAAATATTCCTAAAATGCAAGAAGCGCTGTTATTTTTAGTGGGGGAAAAAGATTTTAAATCCTTTCAGGCTAGCGGTTCAGCGGTCTTGGATACGATTCGGGTGGTTAACTTTTGTTATCTGGAAAAATCCGGTCCTTTAATCACTCTAGCGATTAATGCCAATGGGTTCCTTTATCATATGGTTCGAAATATTGTCGGTACCTTAATTTTAACTGGCAGAGAGAAATTGGAACCTTCGGTAATGGAAAAAATCATTTCAGCCAAAGACCGAGGAGTCACGGGCCCAACTGCACCGGCAATCGGGCTGTGTTTGGAAGAAGTAATATATTAATGTTATATTTTTACTTAATCTAGTCTGTCTAAGAGCAACTCACCCCCTTTGTCCCCCTCTCTTTTTTGAAAGAGAGGGGGAAGCTAAAGGATTACAATGAGCTAAATAAAACTCAGGGGGTGAGTTGAAGGTAGACATTCAAAATACTTAGTGAAATCACTTTAGGCTAAAATTGCTTCAGGCACTCTTTCAAAGCTCGGAGCGGTTTGGTATATCTTATAGTCAATATCCGGGAATATGTTATCTCTTTCTTCAAGGCGGTGCAAATAACCACCATCGATCCGGTTATATTTTATTTGATCGTAGAGGGTATTAAAACGGTTGATATGGTTCTTTGTCCTTTTAATAGCATATTCAACCATCGTTCCGGTTTTCATAATAAAGGCCCAATCACTGCTTTGCAATAAAAGTAACTCTCTGGCAGCTTGATTTAGTGCCCTTTTTAAATCACCCTCGGCACTTGGATAATTTTGAGCCAGTTCCACCATTCTGTCAGCAATTTCATGTAAGTGTCGATAAATCCAGTCATTGCTGCCTTCAAGCCAAACTTCATTAAATCCTTTATAGCCCCAGCTTGACATGGAAGGAACTGATACTTGATTCTTGGGGTAAATTTCCAGGTAATCACTAGGAGTTACCAATTGAATGGTTTGCTGATCATAAGTTATTTTCCGGATTAGAAAATCGAGCCACATCGGTCCTTCAAACCACCAGTGACCGAACAATTCGGCATCATAGGGCGAAACGATAATCGGTCTGCGATCGATGATTTGGCTTAAGTATTCGACTTGTTTTTCACGGTTGAACATAAAATTACCGGCATGGGTTGCAGCTTTTTCCCGGCCTGCCCAAATGTTATAGGGCTGTTTGTCAAGGGTACGCCCAGTAATCCGATGATATTTGATTCCCAGAGGTACGCGAATACCGCTGCTTGGAAGGTACGGCTTGACATATTCATATTCTAGGTCAAAGCCGATATCCCGATAAAATTCCCGGTAATCATAATCGCCCGGATAGCCCTCATTGGCACTCCAAACTTGTTTGGATGATTCTAAATCCCTGCCAAATACAGCTACACCGCTTGGACAATAAATAGGGGCAAAATTTCCATACTTTGGTCTGGGCGATGCATGCAAAATTCCGTGAGCGTCTGTAAAAAAGAACCGCAATCCTTGCTCTCGGACATATTGGTCCACCCCGGGTTGGTACCCGCACTCAGGCAGCCAAATCCCCCGAGGTTTTCTTCCAAAGGTCTGCTGATGGAGATCAACTGCTAGTTTGATTTGAGCTTTCATGGCAGTTTCATTAAGCATTAACGGCAAAAAGCCATGGGTAGCCCCACAGGTAATTATTTCAAGATTGCCGGCATCTTCCAATTCTTTAAAGGCATTGGATAAATCGCACCGGCTCTTTTCGATGAAAAGCCAACGGCAATAACGAAAGTGTTCCAGATACATCAAGGCTACCTCATGAAATTGGGGTAGCCACTTCGTCCGTTCCACTTCCTTCTCAGCCAGTTCAATCAAATTTTCTATTTTCTGGATATAACGTCGCTGCAATAAAGCATTTTTAAACATAGATACCAAAGGGGGCGATAAACTGATTGTAATTCGAAACTTAATCCCTTCATTGGTTAGGTTATGAAAAACACGGAGTAACGGGATATAAGTCTCGGTTATGGCTTCATAGAACCAGTCTTCTTCAAGAAAATCTGGAAATTCCGGATGGTAGACAAAGGGAAGATGAGCATGCAATACCAGGGCCAAATAACCTTTTTCCATAGTAAATATCAACTCCTTTAATAGGTTTGTTTCGTCACTATCGGCGTAATCGTAATGGTATCGATACCGTCGGCCGAATTTGCTGCCACCGGAATATATTGAACACCATCCGGAAGGGCGTAACGTAGAGTAAAGGTGCCATCAGGTCTGAGACTAATCTGTTCTCCTTGGACTTTTACCACGGCATCCGGTTCGGTGGCTCCATATACGATTAATTCGGTATTTAAGACCAGCCAAAATTTCCGTTCTTTAGGCATTAAGCGGGTTGGACTCGATATGCTGCTGACAGCTCCGGATCCCATTTCCCGTTCTAACCGTTTCATCAAAGATTCAAACAATTCAGCCGAGCTATTGCCTTTTCCTGCGCCGGTTAATCGGTAAAGTTTCCGGAAATCTTCTTCAATACTCATCCACTCCTCATCAACGATCTCCGAAACATTATCACGAGGTGTGGTCACAATATTCGATCTTGCAATCGTATAGAAGGCACCGTTTTGTTGGATGAAACCCAAGTCAACGCAAAAACTGCGGTTTGGGCCACCTACATGAATATACCAATTATTAGTATCTTGATTGACATGAATATCGAAAAAATAGTTGCTGCTGGAACCATCAAAATTTTGGACTTCGGTGATATCATAAACTCTCAAAATGAGAGGAATTTGATTCCACTGTTGAAAGTTCCCTGAAATATAATCGATAGCGGACTGATTAACACTCCAATAAGTATAGAGCCAGTAGGGATCACGGACCATCAAGACAATTTTTGTATCGTTGTAGATTGATGGTATTTCGGTCTCACTTTGCTCCATGACAGCAACCCCGGTCAAATGTTCCGGTAAAGGCGGTTGTACGTACAAATGATTATTACCGGTGATAGAATTTTGAAGATGCTGAGATATTTCTCTTTCCTTTTCAGGATTGGCAGAGAATGGAGGGTCGAGAAGTAAAATATGTTCAATTAAATCTTCCCGAGTTAATTTTGATATACCCCTAATTCCCAGCGACTTGGCGATTTCGGATAGTTTCTGCTTATTTTTTCCCGCCAATTCCTCTCGGGTCATTGCTATCCCCCTTTCTTTTTTTAGGCAATTACTTTAATAATATTACCGTAATAAAATCGATATATACAAAAGGAACAAGGCAAATTTCTTTATAAGCAAGAAAATGCCGAAAAGAGACAATAGGCTAGTAGCTCTTGGAAAAACGGAATTATTGCTAATTCCTAGATAGAAATATGGGCCAAAAAAAACTTCATTCCTATTAGTAGCAGGAAAGATGCGCTCAACCTAGAAAATAATAACAAAATAGGAGGTAGATGAATCTATGAAAATAATAACTGGCCGATGGATATTCTTACTTGTTTTAGCTATTATTATTCAGATTTCTGCAATTCTACCGGACTATCAGTTGGTTTTTGAAGATGAACATTTTTTAACGGATGGTATTTTACAAGTCTTAACAACGAATTTAGATCACGACAATCATGATGATTTTGTTTTGGCAGGCAAAAATGATACTGCCAGGGAATTCTTTCTGTACTGGCTTAAAATAAATCCTGACCAAAAGCCGGAAGTACAATGGCAAAGTGAAAATTTGTATGAAGACCATAGTACGATTTGGGCTACTTCCGGAAAATTCAAAAGCCCGGAGGAACAGCTTTTAGCCTTAAGTAATAGCCAATATTATCTTTACCAAATTGAAAATAATCATGTAAATTTAATCAAACGTGCGAGTCATAATTTGAAGCCCTTGGCTGCTACCAGCGGAGATCTCGATGGTGATGGTAAAGATGAGCTCATTATTGCCAAAGTAGGGAAAATCACTTCCCAAATATATAATTGCGTTATTCAGGTTTGGAAATTCCAAGGTGAGGAGCTTGTATTATTAGCAGAGTCTGATTTAATAGGTAATATTCGCGGTGTGACAGCGGGGGATTTAGATAAAACCGGCCAGATGAAGCTTTTAATTGAAGAAGGTCCAAGATTTGCTCCGGGGAATATCCATGTTTTAAAGTACTCCAATCAAAAATTGGTTGAGATTTATAATTTAAAAAAAGCAACGAAAGGACCGGCATACGGAATGCAGGTTAGGAATTTTTCTGGCGAAATGAGACTAGTAATTGCTACAGCTTCAGGATTTATTGATTTCTATCGTTGGGATAATAATGCTTTAGTGCCTCTTTCAGGTGAGATTAACCTTAAAAGAGATCTGATGTCCCTGGCAGCTATCGATGTAAATCAAGATAACAATCCAGCGCTCATTGTAGCAGCTTATCCTCAGGATTTTTTAATTTTGTCCAAACCAAATACTGAATGATTACCGACAGGAAGCAAGTAAGGTCCTACATCAATGAATTGGCTGACTCCTGAAATTTTTGATTTTAATGAGTTAATTGGGTCGATTGAAGGAAAAAGGAGCGAAACGATGGAGTCTGATTCCTGTAGCCTTAAATCAAGGTATATAAAAGAATGAGCGAAAAATATGCTTAAAAAAATTATTATTATCTTTGGGCTTTTTATACTGATTATACCAACAGGAGTTTTTGGAGAGACCTCTTCAAACAATCCTCCGAACAATATGGGAGGCAAAGAAGTTGTTTCCGATGGAAAGAATAATTCACCATTGGTTTCACCTTCTGAAAAAGAAAGTCAGAAGGGGATTGTGTCTCTTCGAGTTATGACTTTCAATATCCATAGTGCTATTAATTGGTATGGGAAACTCGATGTGGAAGGATTAGCCCACTTCATTGAAGAGGTCAGTCCAGATGTGGTCGGTCTTCAAGAAGTGAACCTAGGTTGGTCAAGCCTGACAAATTTTGAGGATATTCCGGCTGAGCTAGGTGAACGTTTGCATATGTATTATGCCTTTTCTGCCTCCAGGGAACGGAATAACGGGTTCTTTGGTAATCTTATCCTGAGTAAATATCCAATCGTCCAGCAATGGACGATGGTAATGCCCGGAAGCCTAGAACCAAGGAGTTTTGCATTGGTACAGCTTTTAATTGGGGGACAACGTATTCATTTTTTGACAACCCACTTAGGTTTATCTGTTTCAGATAGGCTCGGGCAAGTTGCCACAATTCTTGATTTTGTAAACCAGATCAGCGGTCCATTGATCATTACCGGTGATTTTAATGGGAACGACAACGATCCAGCCGTGTCCGAAATTAAAAAGAATCTGTCCGATTTACAAAATATGAGTGAGTTCAAAGATAGTGGAACTTTTCGTTCCAGAGACGGTAATATTTATTCCAGTTCTAAAATGGACTATATTCTGGCAACGCCGGAATTCGGTTTGTCAAGTATGGAAGTTGTAGTTAATAATTTTGTCTCCGATCATGTCCCATTAATTGCCGAGTTGACTTTAAACCTCAATTGAATGACCCTAAACTAAATCTTCGGCAGTTCTTGTTTTAAATTTAATAACTGAAAGAATAAATCGCCTACTTTTTGAACCCGCTTAAGCATTGTTTGAATCGTAAACATAGACGGATGGCAGTCTGGTAATTCATCCCAATACACTGGAGCTGAAATAGGGGCGCTCGGGAAAGGCCTTACGCTGTAGACTGAGGCAATTGTCTTGCCTCTTAAGTTTTGCAAATGGTCAATATATACTTTACCAGCTCTGTTGGCGACTTTGCGTTCATTGGTGGCCTTTGTTGGAAAAGTTTTAATGATGATCGTACCAATTTGTTTTACAAAATTGCTGGTTTGTTCATAAGTATAATGGCTTTGAATCGGCAAATAAATATGGATCCCGGTGGCGCCTGAAATCTTTGGAAATGATTGTAAATGAAGTTCCTTGAGGATAGCCCTTACTGCTAAAGCAATCTGCACAGTATCACTAAACAGGGCTGGTTCCATCGGATCAAGGTCAAATATAATATAGGTTGGATACTCCAGAGCGTAACGGGTTGAAAGCCAAGGATGTACTTCAATACACCCAAGGTTAACGGACCAGATAAGCGTTTCCAGATTGTTAATCATGGCATAATGAATGACCCGCTCAGGGTTGGCAATCGCGGTCGTTTCTACCCAAGGCGGTGGGTCTGGAAAATCTTTTTGATAGAAAAAATTACCGGTAATTCCCTCCGGATAGCGGACCAGCGAAACTGGACGGCCTTGAAGATGGGGCTGAATATAAGGCCAAATTTCCGAGTAGTAATGCATTAGATCACCTTTGGTATACCCCTCATCCGGCCAAAAGATTTTATCCAAGTTTTTAAGAGTATTCTGAAATTCTTTTAACTGCACCATTGGTTATATTACCCTTCATATTGACAATCTTCGATTCTTAAATCCGGCCGAAATCTTTTAAAAATTGGATGTCTTAAACTACCATCATCCGTCAGCTCCAAATACTCAACCTCGCAAACAACGACAGGCTTAACCCAAAAAACATTTTTAGCTTTATCAGGATTCTTAGGAAATGGGCATGTTAATATGGTAATTTTTTTGAGTTCATTTAGAATAAGCTCCATTTCCCGCTCCGTGAACCCATTACCCACCATTCCAAAGTAGGAAAGTTTGTTATAAACATAGGCCCCTAAAATCAATGATCGAAGAGTATCTTTTGATTTATCGGTGTTTGTAAAGTAACCGCAAACCACGAAATTTTGAAGCATTTTTCGCTTAAATTTTAACCATTCTTTGCTGCGTTTACCGGGAAGATAGACGCTCCCGTTTTTTTTAGCTACGACTCCTTCCAATCCTAATTCGGAGATCGCTTTAAAATAAGCCTGACCTTTATTTTCAATAAAAGAAGCAATAATAAATTCATCAGCGGCCTTAAAATTATCACAGAGAAGTTGACGCCTTTCCTGAAGAGGCCGATCATAAACTGCTGTTTGATTATAATAGAGTAGATCGAAAACGATATATATAACGGGAATCTGATTTTTACGGAATTCAATTGTTTCCCGGTTACGGAGCTGAGCACGCTTCTGCAATTCTAAGAAACTGGGTTTACCATTTCGGAGAGCAATGACTTCACCGTCAATTAAGCATCCTTGTTTATGAGTGTGAAGGTGTAAATTCCCTAATTCCGGAAATATAAAAGTCAAATCCTTCTGATTCCGGCTAAGCAAACGGGTATGAGAGTCCAAAAAAGCTAAACAACGATAACCATCCCATTTAATTTCGTAGGTATATTCAGTAGAGTCGAAGGGCTCAGCCATAGTAGCTAACATGGGTTCAAAATTTTCCGGCAACATAGTAACCTCTATCGTTAATTCATAGTTCCCAATCTTCCACCCGAAGATTAGAATCATCATAAATTCATCTAACATTTATTATGAGGAAGAATCAAAGAGATATTTTGCATAATTTAGCCAAAATCGCTTATTATAATTCCTGGAAGCGAATATAGAATCTTGCCAACAGAGGTTAGGTTTAATAAAATCATTATAGGTTAGCACTCACTCTCGGTGAGTGCTAACAGGTGAAAATTTGAAAAGGAGGGGAATTTATGAGTTTTAAACCATTAGCTGATAGGGTACTCATTAAAGTACTTGAAGGAGAAGAAAAAACCAAAAGCGGAATTGTCATTCCAGATACTGCAAAAGAAAAACCCGAGAAAGGGAAAGTGCTAGCAGTCGGTTCCGGTAAAATGGAGAATGGTACCCGGATCGCCCTTGAGGTGAAGCCAGGGGATATTGTTTATTTTGCTAAATACGCCGGGACTACCATTAAAGTCGATGGCGAAGAATGCACGGTTCTTAAAGAAAGCGATATTTTAGGAATCGAGTGACGACCAAGATTTCCAGGATTAAAAGGATTCCTGGATTACAGGATGGATTATCAGGATTCGAAGAGCCTGATGATTCATGTTTATTTCAATAAAAAATAAGGAAGGTGAAATCAATGGCTGCCAAACAGATTTTATTTGGAGAAGATGCACGCCATGCTTTAGAGCGCGGAGTAAACACTTTAGCGGATGCAGTTAAAGTCACTCTTGGACCTAAAGGGCGTAACGTAGTATTAGAGAAAAAATACGGTTCACCCACAATTACCAATGATGGTGTAACCATTGCTAAAGAAATCGAATTACAAGATCCTTTCGAAAATATGGGTGCCCAATTGGCAAAAGAAGTTGCAACCAAAACCAATGACATCGCTGGTGATGGAACAACTACAGCAACCCTTTTGGCACAAGCTATGGTCCGGGAAGGCTTAAAGAACGTAGCCGCCGGTGCCAACCCGATGGTTTTAAAGAAAGGTATTGAAAAAGCGGTTCATGTTGTAGTTGATGAACTGAAAAAAATTAGTAAACCAGTCGAAAGTAAAGAAGATATTACTCACGTTGCCGCTATTTCAGCTGCGGATGATGAGATCGGTAAATTAATTGCTGAAGCCATGGAGAAGGTTGGAAAAGACGGCGTTATTACCGTTGAAGAATCCCAAACCATGGGTACCAACCTTGAAGTTGTTGAAGGTATGCAATTTGATCGGGGATATGTTTCTCCTTATATGATTACTGATTCCGAACGGATGGAAGCCGTTCTGGATGATCCCTATATCTTAATCACCGATAAAAAGATTTCTATGATTAAGGATTTATTGCCAATCTTGGAGAAGATTATCCAAAGAGGCAAACCTTTGGTCATTATTGCTGAAGACGTCGAGGGAGAAGCGCTTGCTACTTTGGTGGTTAACAAATTACGGGGAGTTTTAAATGTTGTTGCTATAAAGGCTCCTGGTTTCGGCGACCGCCGGAAAGCGATGCTCGGCGATATCGCAGTTGTAACCGGTGGTCAGGTTATTTCCGAAGAAGTCGGTATGACCTTAGAGAATGCCACTCCGGAAATGCTCGGTTCAGCCCGCCAAGTTAAGATCACCAAAGAGGAAACCACCATTGTAGATGGCAAAGGCGATGCCAAAGAGATCAAGAAACAAATCAATCAACTTAAAGTACAAATCGAAGATACGACATCTGATTATGACCGGGAAAAATTACAAGAACGGTTGGCCAAACTTTCAGGCGGTGTAGCTGTTATCCAAGTTGGAGCCGCTACTGAAACCGAAATGAAAGAAAAGAAACACCGTATTGAGGATGCTCTTTCAGCAACCCGCGCCGCGGTTGAGGAAGGTGTAGTATCCGGTGGAGGCGTAGCCTTACTACAGATTGCTCCTTCACTTGACCAAATTAAAGAATCCGGTGATGTTGCGACCGGAATTGCTTTAGTGAAAAAGGCTTTATCTGAGCCCTTGCGTCAAATCTCTAATAATGCCGGTGTCGAGGGATCGGTCATTGTTGAGAAAGTAAGCGCAATGGAAGCAGGTAAAGGATTTAATGCAGCAACCGGTGAATATGTGAACATGATCGCAGCTGGTATTGTAGACCCTGCAAAAGTTACCCGCAGCGCTCTCCAAAATGCAGCCAGTATTGCGGCGATGCTGTTAACCACTGAAAGTCTGGTCGTGGAGATTCCTGAAAAGGAAAAAGCTCCGATGATGCCCCCCGGTGGAATGCCCGGCGGAATGGGAATGGATTGAGTCACTGATAGAAAAACGGGCTGTCTCAGAATTGATTGAGGCAGCCCGTTTTGTATTATCTGAAAGTGAAATCAAATGGAACTCAAAATATAATCCTCAAAAACTTACGACTGATTAAAATTAATATGAAAGATAACCACGAACTAATTGATTTCGAACATGATGGTAATTTTGTTGATAAATTTCCTGCCATGGTTGAGGATAAACTCACAGCTTATTTTCGGCAATGAAAGAAAAGGGGAAAATTACCGGGGAACCGGATATTGGGATATAACTTTTAAGGATTAAATTTGAGAATATAGTCGAAGAGAAACGGTTTCCGGGATGAAGTACTCGAGTAACTGGAGGGGTGAGTTGAAAACGGAAAGCCGACTCACCCCTTCAGGTACCTGGTCGGAACTATTAATTTGGGTGCTT
>JAEZKW010000101.1 GCA_023415375.1 Bacillota bacterium | reverse complement strand
TGATCAATTACTGATACCCGGTAACAGTCGTTTTCTTGGTGAATCGAAAGGGTAACCGTCCCTTTTTCCGAATATTTAAAGGCATTGCTCAATAGATTGATTAAAATTTCTTTCACCTTGGTCCGATCGCTGTTAATCGGCAAGCTGTCTTTAGAATCCAAATCCAACGCGTATCCAATCGATCTACTTTCTTGAAGCGGCTGAATGATATGGCCAACTTCGTGGACAACTTCTACCAAATTAAAATCTTCGTTATAAACTTCCATCCTCCCGGCCTCAATCTTTGAAAAATCCAGCAAATCATTGATTAATGCCAATAGATTCTGCGCTTCACTTTTTACGATTTCTAAATTTTCCAGTTGGAGCGGCGGAAGGACCATACCACACTTATTAATGACCCGCCCTGTAAAACCAATAATCGAATTCAACGGCGTCCTGAGTTCATGCGACATATTGGCCAAAAATTGGCTCTTCATTTTTGCAGCTTCCAGAGCTTCAGCCCTTTGAACCTTTAATTCCGAATTTGCCTCTTCTAATCTTTCTTCCCTAGCTCTGATAGCCGTCTGCATCTGATTAAACTTATTAATTAAAATATCAAGTTCAGTATTCGTCTTCAACTGAAGTGGCTGTTGGTACTCTTGATTTGTAATGTGCGAGGCTGCGTCTACTAACATGCCTATATTCCGAGTTGTTTTTTCGCTCATGACATAGGCAATCAATAAACCGAAAAAAACCATAATAACGACTAAAAAAGTAATCAGCCGGAACAGCCGGAATAGGGGCTGCATCAATCGATAATCAAAGAATTCGATAACTAAGCCAGCCCCTAAAGGCTCTATCCATTGAAAAGAACCGAGAACTCTTTTCCCAAAAGTATCTTGGTAAATCCCATTACCGCTTTTTCTTTTCTTAATTTGTTGAATGGCATATGAATTTTCAGTTGTAAAAGTATGTATTGTAAGATCTTGGGTAAGGATATAGTCAAAGTGTTCTGTTTTAATCAATAACTGGCCATCCCGGTTGACCAAATAAGCATGTCCCAAAGATCCGCAATTTAAATTATCAACAGTGGACGCCAGCCTATCCAAATTAATAATCCCCACAAACAAATATCGTGATTCTCCATTAAAATAAAGAGGTTCTCCGATCATTAAAAAGTGTTGCTGGTTAGGTCCCTTAAATAGACCACTGATAACTGAGCCTCCCCCCAGTCCTTCTTCGAAAAAAGATGGGGCATAGTGATGAAAATCACTTATTGAATAATTTATGGAATTAATCGTATGGTCCCGATTATCAATAATCAATAAATCAGTAATACTGGAATCCAGTATTAGTTGACTAGCCATCACTCTTCGGACTTCTTGAGAAGCTAATTTGGCTTCTCCCAATTCCTCTAGAAAGCGGGCCTGGGTCTTCAAATTCAACTTTTTTTCAGCGATCCAGCCATAAATATCAGCGGTGGCAGACTTGCGATAACTTTCAACGATCTTTAATTGCTGTTCTTCAAGGGATCTCCAGGTAAACATCAGTAAAATCGAAGATATCGCCAAAAACGTTATAAAAATAATAATAAAATAAATTAAAAAATGTTGGCGGAAAATTTTATATTGGAATTGTTTAAACATCAGATGCTCCAAGTTGTTTAGTATTTTATATTTCGGATGGTCTCCGACTAAACTTGATAGATGGAGTTATCTCTTTGGCAGTTTAATATCAGGAAAAGGGTTGCTTCAATATCATTTGGTTGTTACAATAGAAAGTAAGTCCCAAAAACTTACAAAATAGTGGCTAAAGGAGTTCTTTTGATGGAGTCTCAAAAACTCTCCCTGAAGGAAAAATTAGGTTTTGGTGTTTGTGATTTAGGAGGAAATGCTCTTTTCACAATCATGGCCTTTTGGCTGATGAATTATCTAACGGATCAGGTGGGATTAAATCCCAGTTCAGCTGGAGCTGCTTTGATGATCGGAAGAGTTTGGGATGCAGTAGCTGACCCCGTCATGGGATTCATCTCCGACCGGACTCAAAGCCGCTTCGGCAGAAGAAGACCCTATATTTTCCTGGGTGGAATTATAGTTTTCTTGACCATGATTTTGATGTTTACCAACCCAAAACTCCAAAGTCAGCATTGGTTATTTTGGTGGGCAACCGCTGCTTATACTTTGTTATGTTTGGGATATACCATTTTCAATATTCCATACTCTGCCTTGACTCCCGAGTTAACCTCCGATTATCATGAAAGAACGGTGCTCAATGGGTTTCGAATGACTTTTGCAGTGATAGGAACATTGATCGGAGCCGGCGCAGTATTGCCCTTTCTTAGTCTTTTTAAGAGTAGCAATCAAGGATATAGCTGGATGGGGGCCACTTTTGGCTTTTTAATCATGATGGTGTCTTGGATCACTTTTTTTACAATCCGGGAGCCTCACCATACGATTAATTCTTCCCGAACTGGAGTTATCGCTTCCTATTGTTCCTCATTTAAAAATAGGCCCTTTTTATTAATCCTCTTCCCATGGGTTCTTAATATGACTGCCACAACGATTGTCAGCGGCACTCTGATTTACTATTTTAAATACATTTATCATGCCGGGGAAATGACTACGCTTGCATTGTTGATTTTACTGGGTTCGGCAATGCTGTTCATCCCGGTGTGGGTACTCATTTCCAAATTAATAGGAAAAAAGAACTGCTATGCCATAGGATTATTCCTTATCGCTCTGGTATGCCTGATCTTCTTTTTTTACGGGCACTTTCTCGGTTTACAATTTGCCTTTGGGATCATGGTTCTGGCCGGAATTGGTCTGGCAACAACCTATGTAATTCCTTGGTCCCTCATCCCAGATACTGTTGAATATGATTATGCGCAAACTGGAGAGCGGCGGGAAGGAATTTACTATGGTATCTGGACTTTTGCATCGAAAGTCGGGCAAGCGCTGGCTGCTTTTTTAATGGGAAACATCCTCCAGTTGTTTCATTACGTACCAGGTCAAACCTTCCAGGTTCACCAAGCTCTTTTTGGGATTCGCTTATTATTCGGTCCGATTCCGGCCGGGATTTTCATCATCGGCGCGATAATTGTGCTGTTTTATCCCATCAGTGAGCAGCGTTATCAGGAGATTTTGAGCAAAACGAAGGAGTTAAAAGATCCGGATTGCCGGAGCGTTTGAAAAAAGAGAATCGTTGGGGTTCCGGCTAGCCTTTGGACCTTAATATCTTTAATATCTTTTAGGAGTTTATTTGATATGTTTAAAGCACCAACAAGTTACCAGGATAGAAACAAGGAGGAAACGCCAAATGTTCTTTTAAAAAATTTCCAACCAATTTTACACCCATATATAATTCCCTTTATTTAAAAATCATCACATATGCCCACATCGCAACATGAACGGATGAAAATCGAGGATACCTAAGTGTGACCTAACTCACGCCTTTCTTGAAAAGTGGGCTCTTCCCCTCAGAAGTGGTTCATGATTGTAGTTTCAGTGGAAAAGTAGTCGGGGGCACCGCCTTTGTGGCCATTAAACGCCGGGGGACGCCGGTTCATCAGCCCGGGAACATCTCGCAGTAATCACCAGCAAGCGGGAGCTGTTCTTCCGGCCCTCTCCCGTTACTGACACTATTCATTACCCATAACGTTTCCAAAAAATTCAAGTCAATCTCCGCCGCGGGTTAAAACCACACGGCTAGGTATATAAAAAAACATTCTAAATCCCCTCTGGGGATCGGCTAATCTTTGCTGTTCGTATTGCTTCGAAGCATCACGGAGCCCGGTAAATCCGGGCTTTAGAATGTTTTTGACACTTAGCCGTTGGTTTGTCGCGTTCTCTGGACGCGCACCCGCGGTGGACAAAATCGGCTACAAGGTATTTACGCAATCAGTTTCGCCATATTCATTAATATAGTGTATTTATTTTCCAAGGATCTGGGTAATGAATAGCGTTACTGACGAGCGAGGGATTTATCCTGTCTATCTTTAAAACCCCAAAATTTACTGCTGCGCGTGCGCACCTGATCCTTCCCAAGCAATCGCCGGAAAAAACCAAATTTCATTCTTCAAACTTCCAAAGGGATGTTGCGATGTGGCCTATGTGGTGATAAAAATGTACAGGAGATCATAGCGAAATATTTTTCTCCGCGCCTGCGGGAAAATCAAAACTTGGCCAAGATTTTCGGGATTAGCAGGATTTAAGGACTCTGTGTCCCCGTGGCAAAATTGGGTTGTTTTTTGATAATTTGTACTCCGGGACTGAAAATTCTCAAAAGAATATTCTCCCGCAAAGGCGCGGAGGCGCAGAGTACAGAACCAAGCCATTGGGAATGAGAAAAAGCTCCTTCTGAGACAGAAAGAGACTAAATAATCGATCGAGTCCAAAAAAAATTTTTTCCACTCAAAAATAATCGCTTGGTCCCGGAAATAATTTTTTTCTGCCATAAATAATTTGTTCTGTCATCCAACAAATCCCTTGAGTCGCAGAAATAATTTATTTTGTCGTCCGAAGGATTGGTTGAGTCCCAAAAATAATTTTTTTTGGCGTCCGGAGGGTCCATCGATCCCCAAAAACAATCCCTTTTCTCGAACAAAGGATCGATCCAACCCCAAAAATAATTTTTTCTGCCACCGGATCGATTGATCCGACTCCAAAAAAAATTATTTCTGTCACAGAAGTAATTTTTTCTTCCAATAAAAAATTTTTTCCGTCACAGAAGTAATTTTTTCTGCGACAGAAAGCATTGATCCAGTCATAAAAATAATTTTTCCCTTCAATAAAGAATTATTTCTGTCATAAAAGTAATTTTTTCTTTGTCTGAAAAAATCGATCCAGTCACAAAATAATTTTTCCCTCACAGTAAACCACTGTTGATAGGAAATTTTGATATACAATACTTCCTATTTCAACACACTTTCCATAAAGAGGCACCCCTTCCCTGTCCCAGATTACATCAATCTGATGGAGGGAAGGGGCACAGGGGGTTAGGTCAAATAGGTAATAAATGTCGCCATGGTCGTTTGAAATGTAATAATAGCTATTACCGTCCGATTCGTTACAAACCAACAGTTCCCTGCCAAGGCGGGCGAATGCGGTTCTGAATGTCTATTTCACCTAACCCCCGGCCCCTTCCCTCCTTCTGGAAGCTTCTAATCTGGGACAAGGAAGGGGTTCCTTAAGCCGTTACATTCTTGTATTGACCACAGGCGATTGCAATTTTGGATAACACTTTTTTAATATCGTTAAGGATCTCTTCATTTTTGATTCGAATAACTTTGAGGCCCTTATCATCTTTATTCTCTAATTATTCATTTTAATTCTTTTGCCTATTATCATTCCTAAAGCCATGTTTTCCCAATAAAAAAGCCAACCCGCGTGTTAAAACACACGGCTGCTATAAAGCAAACCCCATGAATGGGGTTAAAACCAAAAATCACAACCTACCAATTTTTTTGATCCGGTTTTAACCGGATGGTACTTAACCAGCCCGTGTGTGCGTGTTCAAAGAACACGATTAACCCGCGGATTGATAACGAAGCATTTAGTATGCTTTTTCCATTTTATGTTAGCTTAACCTGACGACATTGGGAAGGGGGTTAGGTTAAATAGGCAACTTTGTTCGTCCCCACTTTTATTTTTACTTATCAAAAAAGCCCTCCAACAGGAAGGGCTTTTCTTATCTGATAATGAATAAAAAAATCAAAACATGAAAAGACCTTGTTTTACAAACACCCCATTACAAATAACCAAAACTCTTTTTTAGTTATTAATTTCTTCTCTTTTTTCGAGGTAACGTTCTAATTTTCGTTTTACTCTTTGCAATGCATTATCAATGGACTTGACATGCCTGCGTAAATCTTTGGCAATTTCCTGATAGGAATGACCATCCAAATAAGACATCAAAACCTTCCATTCCAAATCGCTTAAAAATTCGCCCATTTTATGTTCGATATCGACGAATTCTTCACGGCTGATGACTAACTCTTCAGGATCCGTTACTTTATTACCGGAAAGTACATCGAGCAATGTCCGATCCGACTCCTCGTCGTAAATCGGTTTGTTAAGCGACACATAGGAATTTAAAGGAATATGTTTCTGACGAGTGGCAGTTTTAATAGCAGTAATGATCTGACGAGTAATACACAACTCGGCAAACGCGCGGAAAGAAGCCAACTTATCGTTCCGGAAGTCACGTATTGCCTTATAAAGGCCAATCATACCTTCTTGAATAATGTCTTCCCGATCAGCGCCAATCAAAAAATAAGACCGTGCTTTCGCTCGTACAAAATTTTTGTATTTATTAATCAGGTATTCTTGAGCGGCATCGTCGCCCTCACGAGCAGCTTCAACGATTGTTTCATCCAACATCATATCATATATCTCTGTAGCTTCTCTTTGTGGTTTTGCACCCACGTTACAATCGCCTCCGGCTGTTATTTTTATAGAAACCGGTCCATTACAAAATCAAAAAAAGCCTGTCCAAAATAATATACGAATATTATACAATAGTAGATATTTGAACGTCAAGGGAATAGAAAATTACTAAAGTGTATTTTAATAGGCATTTCATTTATGAGGTAATTTCGAAATAAACTTTTTTATTTTAAAAATAAAATTGCAGTGATCACTGTTTTTTGCATTGTAACATTATCATTCAAAAAATACAATATGTAAATTAGCGTTTTTGCATCATATCATTTCATGATTAACTAAAGTTTGGCAATAAAATCAGCAATTTAATAGAATTGATCATTTCATCCTTCATGATTGACTTATTCTATTCCCAGGCCGCGCTGGCGTCTCACTTCATATAAAGAAATGGCTGTTGCAGCCGCAACATTTAACGAATTGATCCGGCCCCACATGGGTATCCGCACCACTTGGTCGCAATGTTCCCGGACTAAACGGGATACCCCTTTTCCCTCTCCCCCGAGAACCAGTCCAATGGGTCCTTTGAGATCGGCATGTTGGATTTCCTTCTCCCCATCCATCTCGACTCCTGTAAACCATAGGCCCTCTTTTTTCAAGTCTTCCATTGTTTTTGTGAGATTGGTAACCCGTACAACCGAAATATGTTCAATAGCTCCGGCAGAGGCTCGCCCCACCACTGCTGTCAACCCCGCCGCCCGCCGTTCCGGAATTACAATTCCATGAACCCCTGAAGCCTCGGCAGTCCGGATGATAGAACCCAGATTTTGCGGGTCTTCCACTCCGTCGAGAAACAAAAAAAGCGGAGGTTCCGACTTCTCAGCAGCCCGGGTCCAAATATCCTTGAGTGAAGCATATTTCCAATCGGCCGCCATTGCAATGACCCCCTGATGATTACGAGTCACCGCCATTTTATCGAGCACCTGACTATCAACTTGGTTGACAGGAATCCCTTTTTGTAAAGCTTTTGCAGCAATTTCCCGAAGTGGACCACTATGGGATTCATTTTTTAAAATATAAATTTTTACAAGTTCATGTCCAGCCCGTAATGCCTCTAAAACTGGGTTTCTTCCTTCGATTTGTTCAGCCATATCTCTTGTCTGCCCCATTCTTTCCTAGATGTCACAGACATCAAATGTTTGTGACATCTGCGATATCCGTGTTATCTGTGATTATCTATAATATCTGCCCGTGCTAATACTTACCGTTTTCTATTTTACCAAATTATATCCAAAGAAGCTATTGATTATTATGGGGATTTTCCCTCTTATAAAAAAACCAACTTGATTTTCTTTCAAGTTGGCTATAAATCTAATTGGCATTATCCGGTGTTTCCCCTAAGCTTTTCGCTTGCTCCAGTAATTCTTTTAAGCGTTGATGCTTCCCCTGTAAATATAAATAACCGATCAAGGCCTCAAAAGCCGTACTATGACGATAGGTTAAAACATCGGTATGAGCAGGAATATGACCACTTTTAACGTTCCGGCCCCTTTTTAGAATCTCCAGCTCATTTTCAGATAAAGCAGGTTCCAGCTTAGTTACCAAGCGGGCCTGAAATGAAGCCCGTACCATCGCTATTGCCTCCCGGTGCAAAGTATTGGTTTTAGCTGGACCACCGGAAAGAATATGAGAGCGGATATAAAGCTCATAAACAGCATCCCCAATATAAGCCCATACGGCAGGAGATAATTCATCGGGGTTTAGTTTTGGCAATTCGAAAATATCAACACTCGGCATTGTTACCGCCTTCGCCTTCAGATTACTGCTGCTTTTAGCTTTTGGCTTTTGGCTTATGGTTATTCGCTTTTGGCTTTTAGATAAAACCAATTGTCAAAACGTTCAGTAGCCAGTTGCTAATAGCGATTAGCTAATAGCTGATCGCCAGGAGCTCAACCTTCACTCCCCTTCATAATGAACCAAACTATAAACCTCGTAAGGTTCCAGTTTTTGGCGACCTTTCAAATCATCCAATTCAATCAAAAATGCAAAACCCACAATCTCTCCTTGGAGCTTTTTGACCAGCTCAGCCGTTGCCGACATTGTCCCGCCGGTTGCCAATAAATCATCAACAATCAGGACTTTTTGGCCAGGTTTAATCGAATCAAGGTGAATTTCGAGGGAATCCTCTCCATACTCCAATTGGTAAGACACTTTCGCTACAGCGGCCGGGAGTTTCCCAGGTTTACGAACAACCACAAATCCACATCCCATTTTATAGGCCAGAGGAGCGCCCAATAAAAAACCCCGCGACTCGGCTCCCACGATTACATCAGGCCTAAAAGCAGCAAAATGCGCAGCCAGTTCGTCGGTAACCTGGCGTAAAGCCGGACCATCTTTAAGTAGAGTGGTAATATCCTTAAAGCTAATGCCCTTTTTAGGAAAATCAGGTACTTCCCGTATTAATGAGCTATAATCCACTTTCGATCACTCCCGTATGTTTTATAAACCAAACTCGCTATATAATACTTTAATCGCATCGGAAATTTGACTCTCCGGTACCAAACAAGAAATTGTTATTTCCGAATCAACCGTTTGCAACAATCTGATCTGATGTTTATGCAAGGTCTCAACGACTCTGACCATGATTCCAGGCACATCCTGCATTCCAGTACCAATGAGTGCAATTTTGGCGCTATGAGGCAATAATTCTACATCATAACCAAAGGGTAATAATAAGTCTCCCACTTTTCCTAAATTGTCCTGCTTCACAATAAAACTAACCTGACCGGTCGATACCGAATTCATATCAACACTAATCGATGCTTCTGCTAATTTCTTAAAAACCTTCACCGAATCCTCGGAAGTGAGCTGTCCTTTTTTTGACTTTACCAGGACCATCCCGAGGCCAGTTTGATGGGCTATTCCAGTGATAATCCGGGAAGTTTTACCCTCATGAATTAGCGTACCCCCGTCATCCGAAAAAGTACTTTTTACTTTTAGCGGTACTTTCTTATCTCTAGCAATCGCAATAGCCCGAGGATGTACTACTTTGGCGCCTTGATTGGCCATTTCACAAATTTCTTGATATGTAAGTTCCCGCAAAATTTTAGCATCCGGTATAATTCGGGGATCAACCGTCATGACTCCATCAACATCGGTATAAATCTCAACCATTTCTGCCTCGAGCGCAGAACCTAAAGCTGTAGCAGTAGTGTCAGATCCGCCGCGGCCAAGGGTCGTAATCTCTCCACCGGCGGTAAGCCCTTGAAAACCGGCTACCACAACGACCTTACCTTCTCCCAAATGCCTTAAAATATTCTCGGGATTGATCCCAATAATTTGGGCCTCCCCGAAATTTAGGTCCGTTAGGATTCCGGCTTGCCCCCCTGTAAGGGCCACAGCGGCATGGCCTTGGTTTTCCAAAGTTTGAGCCATCACGACTGTGGAAATGATTTCACCGCAAGAAATTAGTAAGTCAAGCTCCCGGGAGCTCACATTCTTATCGATATTTTTGGCCAAATGAATTAAAGTATCCGTGGCATAAGGTTCTCCTTTTCGGCCCATCGCCGAAACGACCACCACAACCGAATACCCATCTTCAATAGCCTTGATAGTCTTAGCTACAGCTTTGCTTCTACCATCATCGGTGGCAACTGAAGTACCACCAAATTTCTGGACTATTATTTGCATGGATTAAAAACCATCCTTATTTAATAGCATTAAGCCATTCCGTTGCTGCATTGATTTGGTGTTGAACCTGTTCTTTTGAAGTTCCACCATAGGAATTCCGCACAGCAACTACATTTTGAATGTCCAATTTTTCATAGACATCGTTTTCAATCAAAGTCGAGGAAGCTTGGAATTCCTCTAAGCTTAGTTCCTCAAGCCGTTTTTGCTTCTCTAAACAATAATGCACTAATTTCCCGACGACGGAATGTGCCGTTCGGAAAGGCAAACCTTTGGCCACCAAATAATCAGCCAAATCGGTGGCATTCAAATACCCGTCTTTGGTGGCTTCCAGCATTTTATCTCTTTTGAAAACCAACGTCTTTAACATTGGAATGAAAATACTGATACAGCCTTTCAGGGTATCGACAGCATCAAATAATGCCTCTTTATCTTCTTGCATATCTTTATTGTAAGCTAGGGGCAACCCCTTTAACACGGTTAAAATCGCCATTAAATCCCCATACACTCTGCCGGTTTTTCCCCTTACCAACTCAGCGACGTCAGGGTTTTTTTTCTGCGGCATGATACTGGAACCGGTACTATAGGAATCATCCATTTCCACAAAACCGAATTCCATCGATGACCACAATACCAATTCCTCACTAAATCTCGACAAATGCATCATCGATAATGAAATGAGGAAAATGAATTCAGCCACAAAATCCCGATCGCTTACCGCATCCAAACTATTGGGGGCTACCCCTTGAAAACCCAGTTCTTCAGCGATTTGGTGCCGGTTGGTTGCAAAACCGGTCCCAGCCAGCGCACCTGCACCAAGCGGCGAAATGGTCACCCTTTTCAAACAATCACACGATCTTTCAAAATCACGCTTAAACATTTCAAAATATGCCAATACATGATGCCCGAGTAAGATAGGCTGAGCCCGTTGCAAATGAGTGTATCCCGGTAAAATAGTATCTTGCTCCCGCTCAGCGATTTCCAGCAAGACCTTTAGTAATTCTTTAAACAAGTTTTGAATCTCCGCTATCTCTTTCCGGACATATAACCGGGCATCCAGGGCTACCTGATCATTGCGGCTACGGGCTGTATGAAGTTTTTTCCCAAGCTCCCCGATTTCCTCGATTAATAGTTTTTCAATATTCATATGGACGTCTTCCGCTTTGACATCCCACTCGATTTGTCCGCTCTTAACTTTCTCCAATATTTTCTTCAGCCCAATAATAATGGTATCAGCCTCAGAACGTTTGATAATGTTGCAATCTCCGAGCATATTGGCGTGAGCAATGCTGCCCTGAATGTCTTCTTCGGCTAAACGGCAGTCGAAACTGATGGATGAATGAAAATCATCCATTAAAGCCCCGGTATCTTTCTGAAAACGCCCGCTCCAGGCTTTCATTCTTCAATCCCTCCACTTTGGGCTAGAAAATAACGTGAATTTATTCCACAAAAAGATCCAAATCCCTTTTTTGCTTTATTTTTTAGATATCCCGATCGTCTATCACCCGCTTGGATTTTTTCTCGCTTCTGGGCAGGCATCCAATAGGGACCGCTTCAACATTAATAATAATGCCAATCCGCTTTTTAAAATTAATTCCAATTCGCTCCGTAAGTTTTTCGGGGTCAACTCCGGAATCACCCTCGACTCGAAGTAACATCTGATCCCTGGCATCAACCCTGGTCAATTGAATCTGATATTCACTGCTTGCTCCCGGGGTTTCTTTTAATAAATCTTCGATTTGGCCAGGATAAATATTGACCCCTTTAATCTTGATCATGTCGTCACTGCGCCCTAGAATACGGTCAATTCGGGGGTATATACTGCCACATTCACAAACGCCGGGAATAATCCGGGTTAAATCATGAGTCCGATACCGAAGGAGGGGGGCTCCTTCTTTGGTGAGCGTAGTAATTACGAGTTCGCCCATTTCCCCTTGGGGTAAGACTTTTTCGGTCACCGGATCGATAATTTCAAAGTACAAATAGTCCGACCAGTAATGAATTCCTTGATGAAATTGGCAGTCGATCCCGATTCCCGGACCGTATATTTCGGTTAAGCCATAAATATCGTAGGATTTGATCCCCAATTCCTTCTCGATTCGGGAACGCATTTTATCGCCCCAACGTTCCGATCCGAAAATACCGATTTTTAAATGAACTTGGTCCATTAAATTTCTTTTTTGCACTTCTTCCGCTAGAAGCAATGCATAGGAGGATGTGCTGCAAAGCACTGTTGACTTCAAATCAACCATCATTTGCAATTGCTTTTCCGTGTTTCCCGGACCCATGGGAATTGCCATAGCCCCGAGGCGTTCCACTCCGGCCTGAAAACCAATACCGGCTGTCCATAACCCATAGCCCGGTGTAATTTGCACCCGGTCCTCCCAGGTTACACCGGCATAAGCATAACAACGCGCAAACATCGTGGCCCAGTCACGCACATCTCTTCGAGTATAAGGAATGATGATTGGTAGTCCGGTCGTTCCCGACGAGGAATGGATTCTGACGACTTCACGGTCCGCTACCGCTTGAATCCCCAGGGGATAACCTTCGCGCAACTCTTCCTTTGTGGTAAACGGAATTTTAGCAAAATCCTTCATACACCGGAAGTCATTCAGGTTAAAACCAGCTGCTTTATATTTTTTCTGATAAAAAAGTCCTTGCTGGTCCACCCTTTTTAAAAGTTTTTGAAGGGATTCAAACTCGAATGTCTCTTTCGCCCTATTATTAAACTGTAAGTATTCCGGATTATGTAATTCCTGTAGTTCCATTGGTATAGTCTTATTCATCATCTCAGCTAAGCAACCTCCTCTAATCTAACTAACCTGCTTTTATGGAAAACTTAAAATGAAAACAATTTTTTGCTAATAGTTAAAAGCCATCAGC
>JAEZKW010000081.1 GCA_023415375.1 Bacillota bacterium | reverse complement strand
GAGAAATTGAGCCGCATGGTATTTTCCATGCCGCCATTAGGGTAAAACGCGCCCCCCGGTACAAAAGCAACCCGGTTTTCTAAACTTTTCACGAGGACGTCCCGGGCGTTAATCCCTTCCGGAAGTTCAACCCAAGTAAATAATCCACCTTTGGGGTGAGTGAACTTTATAGTAGAGGGAAATTCCTTTTCCATAGTCTGAATCATTGCATCACGACGCTTTTTATAGCTTGCACGAATCTTTTGGATATGGGCGTCAATATCATACATTTCCAGATACTTGGCGATTTTTCGTTGACTTAGGCTAGAAGTATGTAAATCGGCACTTTGTTTAACCAAAACGAATTTTTCGAGAATGTTCGATTCGGCCCCAACCCAACCGACCCGCATACCGGGACATAAAGTCTTGGAAAAAGTGCCAAGACAGATAACTTGCCCTTTTTTGTCCATGGATTTGACCGAGGGCAACATTTCCCCTTCGTATATCAGCTCACTATAGGGGTTATCTTCCACAACTGGGATATCGTATTGATTGACCACATCCATAAATTGTTGGCGGCGTTGCAAGGACCAACTGATACCGGTAGGGTTTTGAAAATCAGGTGCAATATAAATCAGTCTGGCATTTTGATAAATTTGCAATAACTTTTCCAGCTCCTCGGCTATCATGCCGTGTTCATCCGTTGGAACTTCAATAAACTTTGGCATGTAGGCCTTAAATGCATTGATAGCTGCTAGATACATGGGCTTTTCACAAAGTATTACATCGCCTTCGTTTAAAAATATTTTACCGGCCAGGTCCAGCCCTTGTTGGGAACCACTGGTGATCAAGATATTATCCAAGGTTAAACAGGTTTGGAATTTTGAATTCATTCTTTCAGCAATTTTTTGCCTTAGCGGAGGAAAACCTTCGGTAGTACTGTATTGTAGTGCTTGCTTACCGGCTTCTTCGAGAACTTCGCAAGTCACTTTAGCAATTTCCTGAACCGGAAAAAGATCCGGTGAAGGAGTTCCGCCTGCAAATGAAATAATTTCCGGATTTTCAGTTAATTTTAGGAGTTCTCGGATTTCGGAAGCCCGCATATACTCCATACGCCTGGCAAATTGAATCGACATGATACATTTCTCCTTTTGTTATTTAAGCTCTTTTCTGGTTATAAAATGGGCCTTATTTCGTTCCCATAATGAATAATTGGGCTTTGACAAAGGAACATCACTTCTTGAAGTGCCTCTGTTAAGGCCTGAATGCCTGGACCAATTCTCTCTGGAGCGGCAGAGGCAAAACTTAAACGAATATAATTTTGACCGCCATTTTGGGAGAAAAAAATATTTCCCGGTACAAAAACGATACCTTTCTCGTTTGCTTTGGCAATCAGACTTGTTAAATTAGTGTTTTCCGGTAAACGGCACCAAAAATAGAGGCCGCCCTCTGGTGTAGTCCATTCCAATTCTTGAACCCCATACTGGTTTAGGGCCTGCGCCATGATGTCCCGGCATTTGCAATTTTCTTTTTTTAGGGTGGCGACTCTTTTGATTAACACGCCCCGCCTTATCAGGTCATCCATAATCCACTGGCCTAGACTGTTGGTATGGAGATCCGCCATTTGTTTGACAAGGGTATATTGGCGGATTACGGACTCGGTGGCTGCAACCCATCCTATCCGTAATCCGGGGAACATAATTTTTGAAAATGTTCCCAAATAAATCACATATCCATATTTGTCTAACGCTTTAAGCGTAGGCAGTGGCTTTCCATCGTAACGCAGTTCGCCGTATGGATCATCTTCGATAACCGGCACTTGATATTGGTATGCCAATTCTAGAAGCTTCTTGCGCCGCTCTAGGCTGAGTACCGTGCCTGATGGATTTTGGAAGGTGGGGACGGAATAGATAAATTTCGGCCGATATCTTTGCAATAAAGGTTCCAGTAAGTCTACGATCATACCGTTCTGGTCTACAGGCACGCCGATAATTCGTGCCCCTGCGCTTTGAAAAATTTGCAAAGCCCCGAAAAAGGAGGGTTCCTCCACAACTATAATGTCACCAGGATCCACAAAAATCCTGGTCGCAATGTCAATGCCTTGCTGGGAGCCTGAAAGTACCAAGACTTCTTCCGGAGAGACCATAACTCCCCGGCTTTCCATCAAATGGCAGAGACTTTCTCTGAGTGGATAATGTCCTTCAGTGGCGCTATACTGGAGCAGTATGCTTCCGTAATCTTTGAGTAAGCGGTTTTGGGTTGCCAGAAGTTCATCAACGGGGTCGGCACTATTGACTGAAAAACCGGCTGCAAAAGAAATCACATTGGGGCGATTTGCATCCTTCAGTATATTGCTGACCAAAGGCTCCTGCATTCGAGTGGCACTTCCACTGAAATACTGCCGCCAAGGGAGCGGGCCGGGTTTTGCACTATTTTTCTTTGAAATATCGGGTGAGGGAGAGATTACAATCGTTCCCTGACCAGTATGGGAGCTGATTAAAGCATCGGCCCGCAAATCCCGGTAAGCATTCAAAACAGTGCTGCGGTTTACATTTAATTGCTGTGCCAGTTTTCGTTCTGGAGGAAGCCGAAATCCAGGCTGTAAAACACCGGATAAAATCATTTCCCGAATCTGGTCGCGGATTTGTTTATATACCGGTATTGAACTGTTCCTATCGATCAATAAATCCATACTTACACCTCACCATGAAATTCTCAAAATGGTCTCAACCAATTTTATTATAACAAGTAAAATTCGCCAGTAAACCACCAATTGGACCGATGCATAAACCAACCAATTTTTCATAATCAATATCACCGAGCATTTTAGGGTAGTTTAGGGAAATTCACAAATTTTTTAAAGGAAAAAGGATACAATACCAGAACATAAAATATCGGCAATAAAGAGTGAAAGGTGAGAGCATGAATGGAATTAAAAAGGTTATTAATGGATCTCTCAAATTCTTTTGGCCCTTCTGGTTTTGAAGGAGAGGTCCGGGAGATATTTCGAAATGAAGCAGCGCCATTTGGGAAAATTTCTTATGATAATCTAGGCGGTATTGTCGCTACCCATCAAGGAAATGCGGCAGGACCAAGGATCTTATTAGCTGGGCACCTTGATGAAGTCGGGTTGATGGTACGTGGTGTTTTGCCAAGCGGTTATTTAAAAGTTGTACCGCTAGGAAGCTGGCATGCTCCTACTTTACTGGCTCAAAATGTTTTAGTTCGCACCAAAAAAGGTGATCATATTGGGGTGATTGGTGCCAAACCGCCTCATTATATGACTGAAGAAGAAAAAAGCCGTCAACTCAAGATGAGTGATCTTTATATCGACGTAGGCGCCGGTAACAAAGAACAGGTCGCGGCTTTGGGTATCGAAGCGGGTAATCCGGTAGTACCGGCCGTACAAGCTGCTTTGATAAACCAATCATCCGCAGTTGTTGGAAAAGCCTTTGATGACCGGGCTGGTTGTGGAGTTATTTTAAAAGTCCTCAGTGAACTGGATCATAATCATCCAAACACGGTCTTCGGGGCTGGTACTGTCCAAGAAGAAAATGGGGCGAAAGGGGCCCGGACCATTGCCGCGATAACGAAGCCCGATGTTTGTATGGTGTTGGAAGGCGCACCGGCCGATGATTTTCCCGATGCAGGCGGCATTATCCAGGGGCGGCTGGGTGGTGGGCCTCAGATTCGCTATTTTGATCCGTCGATGATTGCAAACCGAGCTTTGGTCAATCTGGTGATTGATGAAGCCCAAAAGTTAGGCATTCCTTATCAGGTAGCGGTACGGGAGGGGGGTGGCACCGATGGAAAGGAGCTTCAAGTATATGATGGCGGTGTACCGACAATTGTCATCGGAATACCAGTGCGATATGCTCACAGCCATCATAGCATTATAAGCATAACTGATGTGGAAGCAACGATACAATTAGTGAAAGCCCTTATTGGGAGCTTTAATCATCAAATGGTGGAAAATCTGAAACAAAATCCTTGGTAATAAAATTCTTAGGTGTGAGTACGCAAGATGATATTATTACGAATTAACCAGGTTTTAAATGCATAAAGACTAGACGTAGGACGGCCGTATGGTTTATAATGGAAAGAATCAAGCCTTCAGCTTTTTGGCTTACTTTTTTTTAGAGGTGTTATAGATGGCAGTTCGTCATATGTTGAATTTCAAAGATTGGTCCGGCCAGGAATTGAAACAGATTCTTGATTTGGCAATACGCGTGAAAAACAATCAGCCCAAGTACTGGCAAGCCCTTGATCATCTCACTCTGGGAATGATTTTCCAGAAAACATCAACTCGCACGCGTGTATCCCATGAAGTTGCAATGACCCAATTGGGTGGTCATGCAATTTACCTAGATTGGCGGAGTACGAATCTGATATTGGCGGAAATGAAAGATGAAGTGCGTTATTTAGCCCGTAATGTAGATGTTTTAATGGCTAGATTGCTAACTTTTGAACAAGTCCAAGAAATGGCTGAGTATTCACGAGTACCAGTCATCAATGGTTGTGATAATAAATATCATCCCACGCAAGCTTTAGCCGATTTTCAAACGATCCTAGAGCATAAGGGACGCTTGGAAGGCATCAATTTAGTCTATGTCGGAATCCATAATAATGTTGCCAATTCGCTGTTGGAGGGCGGCACCAAATTGGGTATGAAAATCACTTTGGTTACACCGGAAATCAACCAGGCCAGTCAAGATCAGGATTTAATGACAGCTGCGGAAAAAACTGGTCTTTATGAACATACGCTTGATATTAAGGCAGCGGTAGCCAAGGCGGATGTGGTTTACACCGATGCCTGGGTGGATATGGAGTTTTTCCTGGATCCTAAGTTTACAGATGAGAAAAAACGGCGCATTGATAAAATGCTTCCTTACCAGCTTAATGAAGAACTGCTAAAGAACAGCCATGCTCTGATTATGCACGATATGCCGATACACACCGGTTATGAAATTAGTCGGGGTGCTATCGAAAGTCCGAATTCGATTATTTTTGATCAGGCTGAAAACCGTTTACATGCCGAGAAGGCAGTGCTGCTAACTCTACTCGGAAGAGCATAACAGGGATGGAATAAAGCATTCAGGAGCCAGAAGCCAGAAAAGAATTTGGGCTAAGTTTTTTGGTAGTCATCCATCCGTGGCAATCGAAAGGATGAAAATACATCTATGGAACGATTCAACCACGAAGGACACGAAGAATACGAAGATTAAAGATTTACTCTTTTGTTTTTCTTCGTGCTCTTCGTGGTGGAAATTTTATTTTTGACTTATCGGTACCAACTATTAGACTGATGATTTTATTCTGGCTTCTGGCTTCTGATTCCTGGTTCCTTTCTTATCCTTTATGAGCGGGAGGTTTTATTCAATGCCATGCCCTCAATTTGACCGCAATCAAGAAAACTGTCCCTGTTCTTATACCTCATGTTCACGGCATGGGGTTTGTTGTGAATGCATCAAGTACCATCGTGAACATGGTGATAAACCGATGTGTTTGAATAAAACTAAATCCTAAATCCATTTCACTGATAAGAAAAGGAAGGCCTCTATGCGGGAAATCGCGGCTGAACAGATTACCAATCTGGTTGCTCGGTTATGCCAAACAGCTAATACTGATTTGGGAAATGATGTAGTGAAAGCTCTCAATGAAGCTATCCAGCTTGAGGAGTCCCAAGTGGGCTGCGACTGCTTACAAAGGCTTATCGAAAATGCCCAAATTGCTGCTGCTGAGTCAATACCTATTTGTCAGGATACCGGTATGGCAATTATATTTGTTGAATATGGTCAACAAGTGGTAATCAAAGATGGTGACTTTGCACAAGCTATCCATGAAGGAGTTCGGCGTGGCTACAAAGAGGGATATCTCAGAAACTCAGTGGTAAGTGACCCTTTGGAACGAGTTAATACTGGCGATAATACACCTGCTATAATCCACACCCGGATCGTGCCTGGTGAACAATTGAAAATTACTGTAGCCCCAAAGGGATTTGGCAGTGAAAATATGAGCCGTTTGAAAATGTTGACCCCTGCAGAAGGTATCGAGGGGGTCAAAAAATTTATAGTTGAAACCGTGAATTTGGCAGGGGCCAATCCTTGTCCACCCATAGTGATAGGAGTTGGTATCGGCGGATCAATGGAAATGGCTGCTTTACTTGCCAAAGAAGGTTTGCTTCGGGAAATCGGCACCCCGAACCAAAATACAAGTTTGGTTGGATTAGAGGCAGAGTTATTACAAACAATAAATGAATTAGGTATTGGACCGCAAGGTTTGGGAGGACGTTGTACAGCTTTAGCAGTGCATGTTAGTACTTATCCAACCCATATTGCCGGACTTCCGGTGGCCGTTAACATTTCTTGCCACGTGACCAGACATAAGAGCGGAATAATCTGATGTTTAAGAACTTGGGAGCGAAAGAGGGTTCATCTCTCTATCTCCTTAATGTGCAGGTGCTGCAATGAACGGAATTAAGATTCAATTACCGATTTGTGAGAGGGATATTGGTAGGCTAAAAGCGGGAGATAGCGTACTGTTAAGCGGCCCATTACTTTCAGGCCGCGATGCCGCCCACAAGAGATTTGTCGCTGCTTTAAAAGAAGGAAAACCCTTACCAGTGGATTTAGAAGGGGAGACTATTTATTATGTTGGTCCTTGCCCAACCCCGCCCGGCCGAGTGATTGGATCGGCGGGGCCAACCACCAGCGGACGCATGGATTCGTATACTCCCGCCTTATTGCGTTTGGGCCTCAAGGGAATGATCGGCAAGGGACAACGGTCTCCGGAGGTCGTTAGCGCTATCAAACAATATTCGGCAGTGTATTTTGCTGCTTTAGGTGGCGCCGGGGCGTTGGTTGCCCGTTCTATTCGGAGCGCGAAGGTCTTGGCTTATCCGGACTTAGGGCCGGAGGCAGTTTATCGCTTGGAAGTCGTGGATTTTCCCGTTATTGTAGCCATTGATGCTGAGGGTAACGACCTTTATAAAATAGGCCGAGACAAGTATGGCAAAACAGGTATGTCGTGTATCTAAAATTTTGAGTTAACAAGCAAGAATAGTGAATTCCTTATATTTCAGATAATCTCATTGACTCCAAAGGGGATGTTGGCTGAATGGAAAGAATAGACGGACGGAAATTGAATCAATTGCGGGAGGTTAAGATCCACCCCGATTATATTATTCATGCGGAAGGTTCTGTCTTGATCGAGGTTGGCAATACCAAGGTGATTTGTACCGCGACCATTGAGGATAAAGTACCGGTTTGGCTTCGAGGACAAGGAGTGGGCTGGATTAGCGCTGAATATTCCATGATTCCCAGGGCTACTCCTCAACGAAATGTCAGAGAGGTTTCCAAAGGCAAGGTCAGCGGTCGCACCCAGGAGATTCAAAGATTGGTTGGACGCTCGTTGCGTGGGGTGGTTAATTTGAATGCTCTTGGCGAAAAGACGATTTGGATTGATTGTGATGTTATTCAAGCAGACGGTGGAACCCGGACAGCATCAGTCACAGGAAGTTTTATCGCTCTTACCTATGCTCTGCATAAGGTGACTCCGGAGAATAAACTATTGCCTTTATATGATTTTCTTGCTGCAACCAGCGTCGGTATTTATGATGGGGTTCAATTATTGGATCTCTGTTATGCGGAAGATTCCAAAGTATCCGTGGATATGAATCTGGTAATGACCGGAAGTGGGAAAATAGTCGAAGTTCAAGGCACAGCAGAAGGGAACCCCTTTTCCTGGGATGAAATGTTGGGCTTGATGGATCTGGCTAAACATGGCATCGATGAACTGGTCCAGATTCAAAAAGATGTATTGGGGCCGCTTGGTAAACGAATCGGAGGTATCGACGGTGCGAAAACTCGTCCTGGCGTCGAGGAATAAAGGAAAAATTAGCGAACTTCAGGAAATGCTCGCTGCTTTCTCTGTAGAAGTTGTTGGAGTTGACAGTTTCCCGCATGCCCCGGAAGTGGAGGAAACAGGGAAAACCTTTCGGGAAAATGCTTTTTTGAAGGCCAGGACCATCGCCGACTTTACTCATGAACTCACTTTAGCCGACGATTCAGGGCTTGAGGTCGATTATTTAAATGGTGAACCCGGAGTCTATTCTGCCCGCTACTGTAAGCCTGGTTGGAATGATAAGCAACGTTATGAGTATTTGCTGAGCAAACTTAAGGATGTTCCCGAAAACTTGCGAAAGGCGCGTTTTCGATCTGTAGTGGTCGTTTATGATCCCATTTCCGGAAAGTCCGAGTATACTGAGGGTTCGGTTGAGGGTGTTATTTTGACTGAACCGAAAGGAACGAATGGCTTTGGTTATGATCCTATCTTCTATTTGCCGGAATATCAAAAAACAATGGCAGAGCTTCTCTCAGACCAAAAGAATGCCATAAGTCACCGAGGACGGGCTATCCAAAAAATGGTGCCAATATTACAAAAAATGATTCAGGTAACTGATACAAGTATCTGAACTTGTTATCTTAGGAGTTTAGTGAAATGCGTATCGGAGCGTTTGGAGATATTCACGGGAATTATTCCGGATTAAAGCAGGCTATCCGGGAGATGGGCCGGATTGATCTCCTTTTTTTTACAGGCGATGGTTATCGCGAAATCAGCCGTTTAAAAGATGAAATCGATATTCTAATCGAAGGAGTAACCGGAAATTGCGATTTTTGTTCCAATTACCCGCCGGAACAATTGCTTACCCTAAACGGTTACAGGATATTATTGACCCATGGTCATTTT
>JAEZKW010000065.1 GCA_023415375.1 Bacillota bacterium | reverse complement strand
ACATGGCTGTCGATGGGCCGGCCAATTCCAAATTATCGCCGCCAACCCTTCAGGACCCCGGTGTTGCGGGCTGGACAGTTACATTAATCTCAAAAAATTGCAAAAATCCTAAAAGGGCAATTCAATTTCTTAGTTATTGTTTGAGTGAAGAAGGCCAGCATGATTTTTATTTCGGGAAAAAGGGTGTATGTTATGAAGACCTTGACGGTAAAAGTCAATTTTTACCGGATGTATTAAAATTACGCGATACCAATCGTGCTGCCTTTGATGCGAGATACGGTGGTAGTAAAAAATATTGGATGCTGATGGATGGCCCGATGCTTGACCAATGGGAGCCGGAGGAACCAATGCCGACAAAACAATTGGCGGATTGGACCATTGGTAAATTGGTAAGTAAATCGGCTTATTTCAATACGATTCCGCCTAGTGATATTGAAGAAGGGATAGCTCAGAAGAAAATTAGTAATCTTTGGGGCATTACACTGCCTAAATTACTATTAGCAAAGTCCGAAAAAGAATTTGATAAAATCTGGAATGATTTCCAAGCGAAAAAAATGAAACTTGGGTATGCCAAAGTTCAAAAATGGGAACAGGCCAAAGTTAATGAAAATAAAAAGAAGTTAGGAATTAAGTAAACCGGCAATTTCCGGTAATCCGGAACCAACTCGTTTTTAATTATTTACCACGAAAAAGAGCTGTCTCAAAAGAACAAATATTGATAGAGATATACTATATAGAATGTTTGGCAATTTCCAGAGGTTAACATAGTGTATTTCATTAATTTTGAAAAACTTTGAGACAGCTTTTTTTTTAAAAGGTACTTTGGCTTTGTTATTGAAATATATTTTAATGAATGTAAGCCGGAGGGAATTTTTTGAAAATCAATTTGTATTGGCCGAAACCACGAATTATATTGACGCATGTTGCATTGTTTTTTGAACGAATGAGGCTTGATACCAAGCTGATTTTGATATACGTTGTTATCTTAGCAATTCCGGTGATGGTTTTCGGTTTATATTCCTTCCAAACTGTTAAAAAAAGCATTGAGATGGATGCCTTACGCACCAGTCAACAAAACGTACAGAAAGCAAAGGCTGATATTATTGGTAATATCAGCCTTTATGATAGCATGGCCCGATATGTACTTCAGCACCGCAAATTTGTGGATTTTATTAGTGCCAAAAGAGATTATCCCGTTACAGAGTTAATGAATTTTAAACATGATCAATTTTACAGCGTAGAGAATCTGCAAATCATCAACGGTAATATTTGTCAATTGCGTCTCTTCATTGCGAATGCTCAGTTCCCGGAAATGTGGCCGGTAATTTATAGCGAAAAACGAATTTATGCTTGTAGCTGGCGCCAACAGGTACTAAAATTAAAAAAAAGGCAGGGTTTATGGCGGTTAAACCATCAAGACGATGCCTATTTTATATATAGAACCAATTTTAATGAATTGATATCATTTTATCGTGAAGTTCGAAATTCTGAGGGAAATTATGTAGGGATTTTAGAAGTCAGCATGTTGGCCAAGGTTTTTTTTGGCGACCTTTACAATCAATCCAGGAATGATTCTGTGGTTACTTATTTGCTTGACAACCAAGGCCAGCTGCGTTCTTTTGCAAGTGGCCGGCTATCGCAAGTGCGTTTTGGCAAAAGTTTGCTTAAAAAACTTAAGATGAGGACTGGGCCCGGTTCGGGAAGTTTCAGAATAAATATTCGTAAACAGTCCTTACTCGTTGTATATACTTACCTCGATTCAATTGATTCTTATATATATCAAATCACTTTTCCGAAAGCGCTGACTAAAAAGATTGATCAAATAAGAAACCGGATATTTCTGGGAAGTTTTGGCGCTTTATTGTTGTTATCATTGATAACATACTTGATAACTTCGGCTATTTTGAAAAAAATGCGAATCATGATTGCCTCTATGCGAAAAGTGCAAGAAGGGGATTTTAACGTGGATATTCCGATCCACGGCGTGGATGAGATTGGTGAATTAGCATATCATTTTCGTAAAATGTTATGGAAAATCAATGAATTAATTGATATGGTGGTCAAGAAGCAGGTAGCCGCTAAAGACGCGGAAATACGGGCATTACAATCACAAATTAACGCCCATTTTATATATAATGTTTTAGAAGCAATCAAAATGATGGCGGAGATTGAGGAAAAATATAATATCTCCGATGCTATCACCGCTTTGGGCAGCATGATGCGGTATAGTATGAACTGGAACAATTATTATGTTTCGTTACAGGAGGAAATCAATTATATTAAGGATTATATTGCTATTACCAATATAAGATATGAAGATAAGATTGACCTATGCATTGACGTTGATGAAGAAGTAGCGAAACAAGAGGTCATGAAAATGTTGTTACAACCGTTGGTAGAAAATGCGGTAAACCATGGACTGCGATCCAAAAGAAAAGACGGAGTGATTAAAGTAACGGCATATAAACATGACGAGATGCTCCATATTGAGGTATGGGATAATGGAGTCGGCATGGAACAGTCGAGGCTTGAGGCTGTACGCGAGAGCTTTTTTGGAGCCGTTGAATCCGGACAGGAAGCCTCTGACGAAATATTAGGGCTTCATGGCATTGCACTAAAAAATGTGAATGAAAGAATTAAACTTTTCTATGGTCATCAATTCGGGATTGAGATTTTCAGTGAGTTAAACCAATACACGAAGGTGCTTATCCTTTTGCCGTCAATTAAAGTTCTTAGGAGGCAGATTTAAGTGCGAAAGGCGCTTTTAGTCGATGACGAAAAATTGATTCGTAAGGGGTTGCGCGCTATTATCGAACGTTCAAACAGCTGTTTTGGTGAAATATATGAATCAAGCGGCGGCCGGGAGGCGTTGGAATTCATCAACCGGGAAAAAATCGATCTGGTCGTATTGGATATCCGGATGCCGGATATGGATGGTATTATGTTGTTAAAAGAGGCGCAAAAGGTTTCTTTCAAACCCAAATTTGTCATTTTAAGCGGCTATGATGATTTTCACTATGCGGCTGATTGTATCAAATACGGGGCCAAAGCCTATTTGCTCAAACCGGTTAAAAGGGAGGAATTTATTGAGACCCTTAGGCAAGTTGAGCTGGAGCTTTCAAAGGAAGAAGAACTTAACCAAGCCAAGCAAAAAAAGGATATCTTGCTGAGTTACTTTCGTCTTGACGAGCTTAATTTCATTTTTCTCAAGGATGACCTATCCGAAACGGAAGTCGGAGAAATCTTGCATACATTGGAACTGGATATTTTGGACCGAGAGTTTCAAATCGGAATTTTGGCCAAGCGGGGACAGTATCACGGTGACCCGAAAGGATATTATGCGCAGCTTAAAATGGAAGTATATGAATATTTTCAGCAAATCAATCAGGAAGCGATTGTTTTTTTAGATATCAGCGGCAATCTGGTATTTATCACCGCTAAAGATACAGATTGCACCGGGTTAACAGCATCTTTAGAAGAGGGCCATGGCGATTCTTTTGTTGTTGGTCTTAGTAATACGAACCATTCGGCCTCCCAAATCCGTCTTAGTTATTTACAAGCTTGTGAAGCTATAAAATACCGGATTTTGATACCTGCTGCAAAAATTATTCCTTATTCCGCCATCTATGAGCGCAGCACTTGCTATAAGATATCATTGGAAAAAATAAAAAAAATACCAGAAATTATAGGTACTTCAAAAACCGGAGCCATCAACGGACTTTTGGATCAATTATTTAGTGAGGAAATGATCCGTTCCTATCATATTAGTTATTTTGAAAAAACCGCCGGTTTTATCAATGAACATGTTATTTTTGATTTGTCGGAATACGTTCCTCGGAAAACCTATCATTTTGAAGGAAAGTATAGTGATCTGGACAATATTTATTGCTTTAATGATGTTTATGAATATATCCGGTGTTTGAACGAATATCTGCAAGAAACAAACCGTTTTTTGGTCGGCCTAAAGGATATGTATCGCGATAAAAAAGAAATTGAGGTTGCCATGGAGTATATTCAAAATAATTATGCCAAGGATTTGTGTATGGCCATGGTTGCCAATCATATATCCTTAAATTACTCGTATTTTTCCTATTTGTTTAAAGAACAAACCGGGTTAAGCTTTGTGGATTATATTAAGCGTCTCCGGATCGAAAAGGCCAAAGAGCTTTTGCAGAAATCGGATGACAAAATATATGAAGTTGCGGAGAAAGTCGGTTATCATAATCCGAAACATTTCGGCCGCGTATTTAGGGAGGTTACCGGGGTATCACCCGCTGAGTACCGTAACAGGGCGCTATATACAGAAGTTCCCAATGATGACTTAGTCTAAAAACCGCATATTGATTATTACTTCAAAGGGAGTTGGCCGGGTGTTGGGAACGTATTAAGGATGGGTAATAAACACCAAACCGTCTAGTCTTTGGATAAGACAGTTTGGTGTATTTTACATGTGATATTTAAAACTTAATAATCACGTTATTATCCGGTGGGGGAGTATCGTTATAGAGCGAGTATAAAAATTTACCGAGTAATTTAATTTTTTGGTTATTCGATGCTTGTAACTTAGATACTATATTGCTGCGGGTCGTGTCGTAAACTTCATCGCCGATAAAATGTGATTTTAAGGCATCGACAACCAGGTTTTGCAGTGTGAAAGTTGGTGTTAATTTAACGGTTGCTAATTGAATAGCCGCGATTTTAGCATCCTTCAATGCCATTCCCCGTTGTACAAACAATTCGGTGAGAAACTGCGGCACCATATCCGACAAACCGTGAGTTAAAAAATCGGCAGCATATTGTGGAAAAGGCTTCCCTTGGGTGTTATAATCGATTTCGTGAACGGTTTCTGTCTCAATATCAATTTTATTATCGGTTAATTCAACCAACCGGTAGGGACAGGGATAGGTTACTAGTGAGCCGGTCTCAACATCATAAATCGATTGGTTGTTCTTTGTCTGCGTGGTGGCAATATCTTGGGCGTGAAAATGCCCGGTAAAAATAACCTTCATTCCCATATCGGCAAACTTTGCAGAAATATTTTCCCAATCATCAACGACATAGTTACTAAACAGAGTTTTTTCCATACTAAAATGGGGGATTAATCCATGATGCATCATTCCCATGACCATGATTTTTTGTTCCTGCGCTACCTTAAGTTGATCAAAAATCCAATTTAAACGTTTGGCATTCAGACCGGAGCCTGTAACGGGTATTCTTTTAGCTTGGTTATTTTCATAAGAACAGGAGTCAATAGCAAGTATCCAAAGGCCTGGAACCGGCTGAGCGATATAACTGAGAGAATTTGGATCCTGTGCTATGGCCTGGTCATATCCACAATCATGATATATTTTACGAAAATCATCAGGGGTTACTTTATCAACAGGGACTGCATTATTCCCCTCATATTGAACGGCATGAGGGTTATTAATATCATGATTTCCGGGAATAACGAATACCTGCTTTCCCCCATCTCTTAATTTTTTTAAATAAGCTGCGACTTGAATATGAGATAGCTTCTCACCGTCTTTGGTCAGATCGCCGGTGATGAGGACGATTTGGGCGTCGCTTTTTTTGATGTTTTCCACAGTCTTACTGAGGATAGCCGTACTTTCCACTAAAAGTTTCCGATCGTGGGCCAGATAAGTGTCAAATGCCTGGCCTTCTTTGATATATTCAGGGGCAAAATAATGTGGATCGGAAAAAACCGCTAAATTGACCTTTACCGAAGGGTCGGCCCAGATAGGGAAAGAAAAAGCGGCGCCGATCATCACAATGAAGAGTAACGAAAAGATGCAAAGATTCTTGGCGCTTTTCAACATAAAATCAGCCTCCCAGGAACGATTCAACCCAAAGTCCAGCAAGTAACTTCAAAAATCGTGTACTATAAGAACTTGCCGGATCGGGGTTCGAATTTTAAAATTGTTTTTATCAATATATGAACTTTTTTCAGTTAAAATTAAGGTCATCGTGATAATCATTTGGGACGTAAGTAATTGATATTCATCGCCTCTTTGACTTCGGCCAGAGTTTTCGCGCCTTCCTTCCGGGCGGCCTCACACCCGCATTCTAATATTTCCCGGATGAGTAGGGGCTTTTCTTCCAAAGACTTTCGTTTCTCTCGGATAGGAGAAAGTAAATGATTTAACACTTCGGCAAGATTCTTTTTACAAGCTGTGCAACCGATTGAGGCGTTACGGCACATTGAATGAATATTCTCATGCTCCCGGGTATTGAAAATTTTATGATACTCGTTGATGACGCAAACCTCTGGGTTTCCTTTATCTTGAAGCCTTATTCGGCCCGGATCAGTGAGGGCGGTTTGAACTTTGGCCAAAATCGTTTCGGCATCATCCGAAAGAAAGATGGCATTGCCCATACTTTTGCTCATCTTGGCATTGCCATCCAGTCCAACCAGTCTTGGGCATGAGCCAAGTAATGTTTCCGGTTCTTTTAATACCGGTTTGTATAGAGTGTTAAAGCGTCGGACGATTTTCCGGGTTACCTCAACCACGGGTAACTGATCGGCGCCGACCGGGACAAGGTCGGCCTTACAAAAAGTAATATCTGCCGTTTGACTAACCGGATAACCCAAAAATCCATAACTTAAATCGGTAAAACCATACTGGGTTGCTTCCGACTTAATGGTTGGATTATGACGCAGGGCATTAACCATCACAAACATAGAATAAAATACCGTTAACTCTGCAATTTGCGGTACCATTGACTGGACAAAGATATTTGATTTGGCAGGATCAATCCCGACTGAGAGGTAATCGATAGCCAAATGAAAAACGTTTTGTTCCAAAATCTCCGGGTGTTCAAAATGAGTAGTCAAAGCCTGGACATCGGCGATTATTATAAACTGTTCGAATTTGTCCTGGAGTTTAACTCTGTTTTCTAAGCTCCCGACATAGTGACCAATATGGAGACGGGAGGTCGGCCTGTCTCCAGTTAAGATTCTTTTCTTTTCGGACATGGTAATTCCTCCATTTATTGTTTAAGTTAGAGTCATCTTGCCAAACCTGCCACCAACCATCTTCCATATTCATCACCTCTTTTAAAGTTAAATGAAAAAGCCACCTATCCCATTCTATGGGACAGATGACTATATCTGCGACGCGCAAGCGCGAGCCACCCACAAATTGGCTAGACCATGCCCTAGCCCACTTGTTTACCTTGATAACGGGTGGATAATCCCGGTAGTGCCTACACACAATTTAACTGCTTCAGACTACGCTCACAGGACCATTCGTTCTTTGCCATCCATATCGCGTTCTCATCAACAGCGACTTTCTGTTATATTGGCTTAGAATTACTTTTCCTGTTCATCGTTTTTAATTATTGATATTTATAATAATCTCTTTATAAAATTTTGGCAATAGGGTTTACCATAATTAAATATTGAAATAATTTCCTCAACTGTTTACAATATGAAATAGCTAATGAATGAAAATTAGCTAAATGCGGATTGATTGGATCGTCAATCCTCGGAAGCGGGAAATCTATATTTATGCTTTTGAATTGGGTGGGATTCGGAATTATCGTGTCTTTAAAGGTTCTGAAAGTGCAAACTCCGAGATCCTTGAAGGGATTGATATTTCTCTCAGGAGGGTGTTTTTATAATGAATCAATTATTTCATGTCTATGATGAAAATTTTTGGCAAGCTTTAGATACATTGGTGGCCGAATCAGAGTTGGTAATAGACCGCCCTAAGGGTAGTCGGCACCCTAGATTTCATGAACTGGTATATCCGGTAGATTACGGATATTTAAAAGGTACCACTGCGATGGACGGTGGTGGAATTGATCTTTGGAAAGGGAGCCGGGAAATACAGGTGGTTGAAACCATTATGTGCGCAGTCGATTTAAAAAAGAAGGATTCTGAAATTAAAATATTACTAGGATGTAATGATACAGAAATGGAATTGATTTATTATTTCCATAATCGAAGCGAAAGTATGAAAGGAATTTTGATCCGGAGAAACGAGGGGTGAATTCTTTAGAATCTCGTGATCCGATTATTGGTTCCCGGTGTGCGGGTATTTGCAAAGAAAGGAATGTCTTCATATGCTCAAAGTAAATTTTTACAATCCAAATTATGTTGGTAATGATGATTATAAATTTGCCGTCATTGTCTCCCGTTATAATGGTAAATGGGTGTTGTGCAAACACAAAAACCGGCTTACCTATGAAATTCCCGGAGGACACCGCGAAAAGAACGAGCTTATTGAAGATGCTGCTAGGCGCGAACTCTTTGAGGAAACCGGCGCGGTATCATTTAGCCTGTCTCCGGTTTGTGCGTACTCGGTGGAAAACGGTGGTATGGAAAGCTTTGGAATGTTATACTATGCGATGATTACTATCCTCGGTAAACTCCCAGACTTGGAAATTGAAAAGATAGAATTGTTTGAGGAACTGCCTTGTAATAATCTTACTTATCCGCTAATACAGCCAAAATTGTTTGAGAAAGTACGAGAGTCTCTCGAGGGAAATTATGACTGAGCTACGTTTATTAAACGAAGAGGTTGTCTGGCTTGGATAAAAGGTTTAGATAATGAAATGCTCAGAATTTTTGTTGTATTGATTAAATGCTTATTTGATAATAAGTGTGGAGAAGAAATGAGTATAAATAATGCAAGATTTTACGGCCATCCTCCCTATCAAATCGGAGTTGTTCACGGCGGCCCTGGCGCATTGGGAACAATGGCCGTCATTGCGCGGGAATTATCCAAGGATTATGGAGTCATTGAACCGTTACAAACGAAATATTCCATCGCTGAGCTTCTATTGGAACTGGATCAGGTGGTGGCGGATTCATGTCATGCCCCAATCACGCTACTTGGCCACTCATGGGGAGCATGGTTGGTATCGATTTATGCTGCGCAATATCCGGAAAAGGTCAACAGGATAATCCTGGTTGGAAGCGGCCCATTTGAAGTGAACTATGTGAGGGATATCAATTCTTCCCGGATGGAACATTTACCTGAGTGGGAAAGGACGGAGTATTGTGACCTGCTGGAAAAGTTAAAATCCCCGAACATTGCCAATAAAGATAGTTTAATGAAACGCTTGGGTGAACTGGTTCATAAAACTGATAATTACTGTCCCTTTGAGAGGGAAACCGATAAGGATGATTGTCTTCCGGTTAATGGGAATATGTATGATGCGGTATGGACTGAAGCCTCTCAACTGCGCGCAAGCGGTAAATTGATTGAACTTGCCGCACAAATAAGCTGCCCGGTTGTGTT
>JAEZKW010000369.1 GCA_023415375.1 Bacillota bacterium | reverse complement strand
CATTGACGCTTAACCCGCTTCCATCGAGAGGGTCATCTAAAGTACCGCTATCATCTACACCGGATACATCGGTAAATTCGACTGACCGGTAAATGACTTCTCCTTTTAGGCCTATATTAGAGAATTTAGCTTCCAGACCCCAGCCCAAGTTCAATCCAGCACCGGTGAAAGTGGCATCTCCGCCGCCCCAATAAGAGTCATTAGCCCCATTTTCGACCTCTAGCGAAGTTACACATAAACCAACTAGGAAATACGGCTTAACATGCCGGGATGAACCGATAAATGCTTTAAAATTGGCATCAAAAATACCATAGGTGGCATCCATATGTCCTCCAAGCGAATCTTCTCCGTCATGGGAGGAAGCAGTAAGGCCAAACTCCAAAGCACATCTGGGAAATTCCATTCCAAAAGTCAATGAAAGGCCGTTTCCGGGATCAAGTGCCGGTGCAGAAATAAGCTCAGTATTGTCATATGACCAATAATCTTGGGCTTTGTTATCTACGAAATTATAAACCTGAGATACTCCCACGTAGAATTCAGGAGCCGCAGAAGCAAAAGAAGCCGATCCTAATAAAAGGATCATTGCCAATAAACAGGATGTAAGGCATATATGTATTGTTCGTCTCATTGTTTTCCTCCTAGTTTATTAAAAAATTTTTAAAATTAGATTACTCATCTATATTTTGGATAAAATCACTTTTTTTCCTGCTAAGAAGTACAACTATTTCATGAATATGGAGATATGGTAATATAAGGGTTTGTCTGAGATAAGGAAAATCTGTTCAATGGATTAACAATAACCAGTTTCATTCCCAGTCGCATATCATATACCATTAAAAAGGAGATGATACATGGTGTGCGGTATCACCGGTTGGATTGATTGGGAAGAAGATCTGACACAAAAAAGGCCAATTCTTGAGACGATGACGAAGGCCCTAACGCCTAGAGGACCCGATGCCTATGGATACTGGGTGAGTGCACGGGCTGGTATTGGTCACCGAAGGTTGGTTGTTGTAGACCCGGAAGGGGGAAAACAACCTATGATCCGCCAAATCGGAGATCAAAATTACGTATTAACTTATAATGGTGAACTTTATAATACGGATGAAATTCGGAAAGATTTAATGAATAAGGGATATCGGTTTCGGTCATACTCCGATACCGAGGTGGTTTTAGTCTCGTATTTGGAATGGGGACCCGCTTGTGTCGACAGGTTTAACGGTATTTTTGCTTTTGGAGTCTGGAGCGAATCCGAGCAAAGCTTATTTTTGGCCCGTGACCGGATGGGCGTTAAACCGCTCTTTTATACCCAGAGAGGCGATTCATTTTTATTTGGTTCGGAGCTCAAGGCGTTGCTTGCTCATCCTAAAGTGCCGGCAGAGGTTGACGAAGAAGGACTCACCGAAATATTTGGTCTGGGGCCGGCGCATACCCCAGGTCATGGAATCTATCGGGGTGTCAAAGAACTGAGGCCAGGTTGTTTTTTATACTACGATCGCAATGGTATTAGAATCCAAAGATATTGGGGGCTTAAGAGTATGCCCCATACCGATGATTTGGAAACAACCACTGCCAAAGTACGTGAATTGGTTGAGGACTCCATTGAACGACAGCTTATTTCCGATGTCACGGTTTGCACCTTCTTGTCGGGGGGCCTCGATTCCAGCATTATTTCGGCGGTAGCTGCAGATAGGTATCGCAAGCAAGGAAAATCACCTTTAAATACGTATTCAATCGATTATATTGACAATGAAAAATTTTTTACGGCAAGCGATTTCCAACCCAATTCCGATCAATACTGGTCAAATCAGATGTCGGAGTTTTTAAATACCAATCATCGCCGTATACTGATTGATACCCCTCAACTAGCCGACGCCTTGCGCGAAGCAACCAGAGCCCGTGATTTTCCAGGCATGGCCGATGTAGACTCTTCTTTATATTTATTTTGCCAAGAAATAAAAAAAGGAGCGACGGTCGCATTATCGGGAGAATGTGCTGACGAAGTATTTGGCGGATACCCTTGGTTTCATCGCCCGGAAACAGTCAATGCCAATACTTTTCCATGGTCTCTCTCCACTGAACTCCGTAACTTAATATTGGCGCCGGAACTCAAAAATAAATTAAATATTGATGAATATATCCAATACCGATATAAAGAAGCACTGGATGAGGTACCGAGATTAGCGGAGGACGACAAGCTGGAAGCAAGAAGACGGGAGCTTTTTTATCTGAATATAAATTGGTTTATGGCGCTACTATTGGATCGAAAGGACCGGATGAGTATGGCATCGGGGCTGGAAGTCCGGGTACCTTTCTGCGATCACAGATTGGTTGAATATGTTTGGAACATTCCCTGGGGAATGAAAAGCTGCGACCAAAGGGAGAAGGGCATTTTACGCCGGGCAGTGCGAGGGCTTTTACCCGAGGAGATTATTACCCGTAAAAAAAGTCCCTATCCTAAAACCCATAACCCATCTTATTCAGAACTCGTCAGTCGTCAATTATTATCAATCCTTGGTGATCCGGATTCCCCGATTTTAAATTTAATCGATCGGGAGAAAGTCATTCAAATGATCCAATCAAAAGGGGAAGATCTACAACGCCCATGGTTTGGGCAATTGATGACTTTGCCGCAATTATTCGCCTATTTAATTCAAGTCGATACCTGGTTACGTTTATACAAAGTCCGCATTTCGATGGGGTGATTTTAAGAAAGATATTAAACATCGGGATATCGATTCTTGTGATGAGGCTGTCTCAAAAGTGCTTTAAAATCGATGAGATATACAATATATTGCTTCATGAATAAGCGGTGCATATATTGTATATCTCTATCAATAAATTTTCTTTTAAAGACAGCTCCATCATCCTAAATTCTACTTTATCTCCGTTTAGGACCCGGCGCGGGAGCAGAAGGTTTTATATTTTTCATGGCATCTTTAATACTGCGGACATCTCTGGATACGGCAGTTTTATTTTTGGTTTTTACATCAGCCTGAAGTTTGGCATACATTACGTTAAAGTTAGCTGTATCCCTAAGACTTTTTCCTTTTGGGCCGGTCGGCCGAAATCTCATCATGTCGCCGCCCAAGGAATTTGTCTCACTATTAACCTTTGACCAATCTCCTTTATTGAGTGAACCTTCAATTTTGGTCATCCGGTTGGTGATATCCTTTTCGGTCATACTAGAGACAGCCGGAGTCCGTTTAGTTGGTGCAGGCCTAACAGCTTTATTCGTCGGCGCCCTTTTGGTTGGAGAAGTCGCTTTGGGTCTTGTAGGAGCAGGCCTGGATTTATTGGAACTTGGAAAAAGGGTACAGCCATTGATCAATACACTAAAAATCAACAACCAAATTGCCAAAAATAATTTCGAAGCGCGCATTTTTTCACCTCCTTAATTAGTATGTTACCAAATGCCGTTTGGTATATTGGACATATTGGTCACAACACCGTGCGTTTAAAAAATTTATTAACGCAGCTTATATTAGATTACCTAAGCTTGCTTTTTTTCAAACCTGTTGAATAAGTATAATTGATGGTAATCCTGGAAAACAATGAATGAAAAGATGGGCCAAAGTAACTTGATTCTATTAAAAAAAGCAGGAAAATGTCGGAATTTACAGAATTACACAAAATTGCCCAGTAAAAACCTACCGATTGCGAGGGTCGAGAAGTGAATATTTTCTAAGTAATCGTGCCTAAAGTGGGTATTCTAATTTTATGGCCTATATTTTAGTTACAGTTGCACTTTGGGTATTCTTTTTATTATGGGTACCTTATGAAAGAACCCGGTATTACCCGACTTTATTATTTAGTGCTTTGCTTGCATTAGTTGCCGATCTTTACGGCGTTACTTTTGACCAATGGGCCTATCATGGACCAGTGGTGGGAACCTTGAGCCTGTGGTCGGATCTTGGAATTGCGCCTGCTGAAAGTGGTTTATTTATTCGTTTTTTTCCAATTCATTCAAATCAATTGATTAAAACATGCTATTTTACAGTATGGTCGTTAGGCAATGCCTTATGTGAATGGTTTTTTGCTTGGGTAGGCTGGATCACTTATGATCACTGGAATCCAATTCGAGCGACTATGTTCTATTTTTTTTATTGGAGTGATATTTGGGCTCAGGAATATTGGTATAACGCTACAGGAAGATTAAGGGAACACTAAGTCATTCAATAAGGAGAACTGTGGATTTCTATGATCCGTTTCAGAAAATCAACCCTAAACGATCGCGAAGCTTTGCTAGATCTCATTGAGGAAGGTTTTTCATTCGAAGGAGAACAAGTGGATCCCGCAGAGGGCGCCGAACATAGAACTTTATTCTCCCACTTATATAGTAGACCTTCTTGGAATCCCGATTGGGTCCAGATAGCCGAAGACGAAGGCGTGATAGTGGCTGCAGCGGGATATTTTCCCCAGACCTTATCGTTTGAAGAAGTAACAATTCCAGTTGGGGCTATTTCGCCGGTAGTCACCCTTCCGGCTTACCGTTCTCAGGGCTTGGCCAGAAAATGTTTAAACCAAGTTATGAATAATCTCGCAGAACAGGGTGTACCATTAGTTTTTTTATGGGGACTCCCCTTTTATTACCCCAAATTAGGGTTTGTTCCTGTGCTGCCGCGCTATAAAACTAAAATTTTACCAACCCAGTCGGTTCTGGTTCCTCGGGAAAGTGCTCACGGAACGTCTGGTCAACTTCGGGAATGCCGATATGAGGATTTAAATAAAATTGCGGAATTGTATCAGCAAAACCAATGTCGGTATTGGTTACAGCCCATCCGAAATATGGAGTGGTGGCAGGAAAGATATCATGAAATTGGGAGCGATAATGCTTTTATTAAAGAGGTTCCTTTCCCAAAAAAGGAGAATTTGCTGGTTTGGGAGAATACTTCAGGTGAAATAACGGGATATTTGAATTATAGTTGGGAGTATTTAAATTATATTTTTCAACCGACTAACCAAAAAGTCGTGATTAACGAATCAGCCGCAAAAGATATTCATTGCGCAACCGTAATGATTGAAGATTTTTTAAAATTGCTGAAACCGCATCAAACTCTTTATATCCGGGGAACTCCTGAACACACAGTAAATACAGCGTTATATCGCCTTGGCGGGACACATATCAACCCGGCCCCGCTGGCCGGAATGTTTAAAGTGACGGATTGGTCTTCTTTTTTTAAGCATTTATCTCCTTTGCTGTGCCGAAGGGTTTCCGGCCTGCAACGAGCTGACCGTAATGAAGGCCGCTATTATTGGACTATAGATGATTTGTCGATTGAATTGATTATCAAAAACCGTTTCGTGAACACTTTTGTAACGAAAGCTACAACTGTTCCAAAGGTTGATCATAATTTAATACTTACGCGGCTTATCTTTGGGCAGTATCATCATTCTGAATTGGACTTTCTTGAGAAAGAACAAGCAGAAATTTTACAGGTTTTATTTCCACCGAAATATCCTTTCATATGGGATGCAAACTATTTATATTAAACAAAAATATGAAGCTGTCTAAAAAGTAATTAAAAATCAATTAGATATGGAACATATCAGATATGGAAACATATCAGAAATATAATATATAGCTTCATCGAATATGCTGATTTCAATATATTACATTTCTTTATCATGCGTGCGCTAAGGCACGAAATTTACTTTTGGGACATCCCCAAGGAGGTGGTTTAAATATGAGGCAGCTAGCATTAACGAAAGCGGCTGTTTTAACACCGTTTAATTTAATCGAGGAAGCAACAATCTTAATTGATGAAGAACGGATTGTGGCGGTTGGTACCACAGATTCTATTGAAATACCTTCCGGATTCCGAGAAATTTCTCTTGAAGGTTTATTAATTGCTCCAGGCTTTATTGATCAACATTTACATGGTGGCGGTGGTGCAGAAATCGCTTCTGGAACTGCCGAAAGTTTCATTGAAACAGCCAAATTTCATGCGGCTCATGGTACCACCTCATTTCTGGCGACCACCATTTCTGACAGTCGAGAAAAATTAGAAAGAATCGCCAAGTCCTATGCTGCTCTAGATGAATTGGAGTATAAAGGCGCACGATGCTTAGGTATTCATTTGGAAGGGCCTTACATATCCACAAAATATCCGGGAATTCATTCGGAAACTCATCTGCGATTGCCATCGGTAGGAGAAGTGTCAACGCTACAACGACTTAGTAAGGGTGGCATCAAAATTGTAACGATGGCCCCGGAATTACCAGGGGCTTTGGATGTGGCCGAAACCTTAGCAGATGAAGGGATTATTAGTCAAATTGGTCATAGCGCTGCCGACTTTAATACGACATTAGAAGCGATTTCGGCGGGGTTTAAAGGCGTGACACATTGCTTTAATCAAATGACCCCATTTCACCACCGTGAACCGGGAATAATCGGTGCTGCACTTACCAGGCCTGAATTAAATGTAGAACTTATCGCGGATGGTGTTCATTTGCATAAGGCTGCTATAGATATAGTATATCGGGCTAAGGGACCGGAGGGGATTATTTTAGTTTCGGATGCAATGGCCCCGGCTGGCTTATTAGATGGATATTTTCATACTTCGGTTGGAGATCTTACTTTAACGATGGATGCTTTGCGAAATGAAACTGGTCAACTGGCCGGAAGTGCTTTAACATTAGATAAAGCCGTAAAAAATATTATACAATATACGGATTGTGCTCTTTCTGAAGCATTTAGAATGGCAACTTATAATCCAGCCAGACTTTTAGGAATCAATAAAAGAAAAGGTAGTCTGTATCCTGGCAAAGATGCAGATCTTGTTATTATGACCAATGATTTAGAAGTGATTGCCACAATGGTAAACGGTGAAGTAATTAGCGGGTTAATTTCATTGGACTAGAGCGTAAGTTTTGAACAAATTCTTTGTTTTTTAGATTGGAGTGTAGCGATTTGGATCGATGGAACGATATTATCAATGCATTGTCGATTGGTAGAGCAAACGAAGTAAAAAAGTTTGTTGAAAAAGGGTTAGCTGAGGGTGTGTCCGCGCATGATATCATAAACAATGGTCTTATTGCAGGTATGGAAGGTATAGCAGTCCGCTTTAAGAACAATGAAATTTTTGTACCAGAAGTTATGTTGGCTGCCCGGGCGATGCAAGCGGGTTTAACAATCTTAAAACCATTATTAGCGGAAACGGGTCATGAGTCAATTGGTCGGGTTGTAATTGGGACTGTTAAAGGTGATCAGCACGATATTGGTAAAAATTTGGTCGGCATGATGTTGGAAGGAGCCGGTTTTGAAGTTTTAGATCTTGGGAGCAATGTAACACCTGAAAAGTTTATCCAAGCTACTAGAGATTATAAACCGAATATTTTAGGGTTATCAGCCTTACTCACAACTACAATGCCTGAAATGTCAATATTAATTGAAAGATTGAAAATGGAAGGCATTAGGGACGAAGTAAAAGTAATGATTGGTGGTGCCCCTGTATCACAAAGTTTTGCAGATAAGATTGGAGCTGACGGTTATGCGGCAGATGCCGGTCAAGCTGTCGAAGTAGCAAAAGGCCTTATTTGAAAAGATTTTTTGAGATGTGATTAATATAATAATTTTTTTTGTAATTTAGTTATTGACATCGTATTAGTGATGTGTTATCCTAACATAGCTGTCGCGAGACAAGGCAATTTTAAATAAAAAATAAATTGTTATTGACAAACGACAAACAAATTGATATAATATATAAGCGTCGTCGAACTGATAAACACAGCGAAGCGGCGGCAGAAAATCAATTGAACCTTGAAAACTGAACAGTAGGAAAGAAAAATGACTGGTAAGTCTTTTTTAAAGAAGTCATTTAATGAATTTAACTTATTAAATTAATTAAATGCGAACTCGTCATGGTAGAGTAAAATACTATGGCCAGAATGTAAAGTAAGAGCTAGTCAAGCTCACAAATAAGTATGTAAGGGCAGGTTTAAAACCAGCCTATACGATAACTTTTTA
>JAEZKW010000348.1 GCA_023415375.1 Bacillota bacterium | reverse complement strand
GCTGATTAAGACCCAACAATCCGAACATGGCGAGATGATCCAGTCGCTTGTCCATGCAAGTGAAGTCCAAAAGGCTCAACATGACGCCTTACAAATTGAAGTCGCCAAATTATCCGGAGAAATGAATAAAGGATTTTCAGATATAACCGAGATCCAGAAATCACTTCTTGAAATGTATGGCGACCACGAAGCCAAAATTAGAATCTTACAACGCAAACCAGTTTGAAGATTGCCCCCTCATTTAGAGAACAAATTATAAGAGTGGGTTTTATTTTTTTAATAAACGAATCCTGCTTTTAATGTTCATCCATACTGGTTTCATTTTAAACTTCTCCCTTCACCCTTCAAACTTTTTTTCTGGTCCACTCCAAATTCAAAATCACCTTCCGGTGGTTCTTTTTTTATTGGTATAATAATGTCAAAATAGGCTTGTGAGGTAGCTCATGTTTAATGACTTGAAGATCGTAAAGAACCGAGCGGTATATCTGCAAATTAAGGACTATATCAAGGGACTGATTCTTTCCGGTGTTTTGTTGCCCGGCGTGCGGTTGCCGGCTTCCCGGGAACTGGCCGCTATCTTAAAAGTGAGCCGGAATACGATTGTTCAAGCCTATCAATATCTTGAAGATGACGGATTTATCCATACCCTAAAAGGCCGGGGCGTCTTTGTGGCGGGGGTCGCCGTTCATAAAGAACAAGAAAATTTCAGTTTTAACTGGCAAGCCAGGGTAAATGGGTTCGCTAAAAAAGCAGTCGCGCTGGATATTGAGAAGAATGAGCTGCGCTGGGAAAAGGGAATGCTTTCTTTTAAAAGTATTGCCCCCAACCCGGGACTTTTTGATATTGAAGACTTCAAGAGGGCTGTTTTGAACCAGTTATCTCTAGAGGGAGAAAAGCTCCTTAATTACGGTTATGCCCGCGGTTACAAGTATTTACTGGAGTATTTAACGGGGTATATGCAAAATAAAGGGGTAGAGCTTTCCGGAAAGGAAATATTGATAACCAATGGATTTACTGAGGGTTTCAATCTATTGCTTTCAGCCTTAACAGCCTTCGGCGATAAGGTTATCTGTGAAAACCCGACTCATAACACGGCATTGAAAATTATGCGATTGGCGGGTTTACAGATTACCGGAGTTCCAGTTGAGACCAGCGGGATCAACCTTGAGGTTTTGGAGGAATGTCTAGCCAAAGAACAATTTAAATTGGGTTTTTTGATTCCTTCTTATCATAATCCTACTGGTTTGGTGATGACGCCTGAAAAACGGGTGGCTGCTCTGAGAATATTTGAAGAACACCAGGTGCCGGTGGTGGAGGATGGTTTCAATGAAGAGCTAAGGTATTACGGATCCCATGTAGCACCATTAATGGCCTTGGCTGGTTCCGGCAACGGAGTGATCTATCTTGGGAGTTTTTCCAAAGTGCTTTTTCCGGGACTCCGGATCGGCTGGATCATGGCTGATTCTAAGCTGATCGCTTATCTGGAAAGTGTTAAGCGGAGTCTCAACATTCATACTTCCTTTTTAGATCAGGCGATTCTCTATGAATTTTTGCAAAGCGGTTCTTTTGAAAAGTACCTGCGGAAAGCCAGAAAAGTTTACCGGGAGCAACACCAAACTGCTACCAGGCTTGCAGCGGAGTATATACCTTGCCGCAGAATTTGGGGCGAGGGCGGATTGCATATCTTCATCGAACTTGATGAGGGGCTTAATGCCAGGGAAGTGCTGGCGGAATGCCACCATCGAGGAGTCCTCTTCATGCCGGGAGATATATTTTATACCGATGGGGGAGGAGAAAGTACCTTCCGGCTGGGAATCTCCAGAGTCTCCCAAGAGGAGATGGAGCGGGGTTTTCGAATTATCGGAGAGGTTATCGGGCAGTTCATGCTGAAAAAATAAAGGGGTGTAACCTATGAAAGTCTATAAAAAATCTACCAAGCTGGACCATGTCTGTTATGATATCCGGGGGCCGATTGTAGAAGAGGCTAAGCGGATGGAAGAGGCTGGTCAGTCGATCATCAAGTTGAATACCGGCAATCCGGCAACTTTCGGTTTTAAGGTTCCTGATGTGATTTTACGGGAAATGACTGAAAATCTTAGTCACGCTCACGGCTACACTGATTCCAAGGGGATTAGGTCGGCCCGGGAAGCTATTTGCAAGTTCAGCCGGGAAAAAGGGATTTCTGTTGCGGGAGTTGATGATGTGTATATTGGAAATGGAGTCAGTGAGTTGATTATGATCGCCATGCAAGGTTTGCTTGATAGTGGTGATGAAATCCTGATCCCATCTCCCGATTATCCTTTGTGGACCGCCGCGGTGAACTTGGCGGGTGGTACGGCGGTGCATTACCGCTGCGATGAACTTTCCGACTGGAATCCCGACCTTGTCGACATTAAAAGAAAGATATCTCCGAAAACCAAAGGAATTGTAATTATTAACCCCAACAATCCGACCGGCGCCGTTTATCCGAGGGAAATCCTGCAGCAAATCGTGGATTTAGCCGTCGCCAATCGTTTGATTGTCTTCACGGATGAGATTTACGATCGGATTCTTTATGATGGAGAGGAGCATGTCTCAACAGCTTCTCTATCCGACGAGACTCTGTTTGTGACGATGAACGGTCTTTCGAAGTCGCACCGGATTGCCGGATATCGGGCCGGCTGGATGGTTATCAGCGGGAACAAAGCAATGGCCGCCGATTACCTGGAGGGGCTCACCATGCTGTCTTCGATGCGTTTATGCAGTAATGCTCCCTCTCAATATGCAATCAGCATCGCCCTCGCCAATCAACAATCGATCTATGATTTGACCGGTCCTGGAGGAAGGCTCCGGGAACAACGGGATTACGCCTGGGAGAGGCTTAACTCCATACCCGGGGTTTCCTGTGTGAAGCCGAAAGCCGCCCTTTATCTCTTCCCCAAAGTGGATACGCAGCGCTTTGGTATTAAAGACGATCAGCGGTTTATTTTAGATTTGTTGGTTCAAGAGAAAGTGTTGTTGGTCCAGGGGACCGGTTTCAACTGGCCG
>JAEZKW010000089.1 GCA_023415375.1 Bacillota bacterium | reverse complement strand
TTGCAGCAGTTAAGTTGAGAATTTGAAACCAAAGTCAGTTTTATGAATCATATTCCCGCCGCAGCATGGGCAAATCCGGAGATCGAATCCGGTCAACTTTAATAAGAGTTCAACCGCAGAAAACTTTTGAGATTTCTGGATTTTTGAGAAAGTGAGCTTTTGACATAGGCGTAACTCCCGATTACGGTTTCGATTACCTAAAATGCCATAATGCCTAATCTTCACAAACCGGTTGGGCAGTATATGCATCAAAAAACGGCGGATAAACTCGGAAGCGTCAAGGGTCATTAATTTTGTTTTATTAGCATCTCGCCCCGTCCTGATAATCACTAAGCTTGGCGGGGCAAGTAATCGCGCCACTGAAAGGAAACCTGATCATTGTCAAGGCCGACAATGCGCTGGTTTGAGATTGCCACCCGGTCATCCCTTTTTTACGTATACAGTGTGTGAGCAGACTTTTATCAACAGAAATCGGATCACTAAAAATCTTAAAAAATGAATGTTTGCTTCCTGCAAGGGTTCGGGTATAATGAATTTAAAAGAGGAGCAATACAATGCAAACTGTCCAAGAATTGATAGCCGGCGATCAGTTTTGTAATTTTATCGGGGTAGAGTTGCTTGATGTCCAACTAGGAACAGCGAAAGCCAAGATAGAAATCAAAGAACATCACCTAAACGGAGCCGGTATCATTCAAGGGGGCGTTATATTTACCTTAGCTGATCTGGTGGTTGCCGCCGCTGCCAATTCTCACGAGAATATCTCACTCGTCATTAATTCCAATATTTCATATATTAAAGCGGTTTCTAAAGGAACCCTATATGCACAAGCCCAAGAAGAATCGCTTGGTTCCAAATTAGGAACCTACTCCGTAAAGGTTACGAATGATGCCGGAGAACTCATTGCAAATGTTCAAAGCATGGTCTATCGAAAAAGATCGAATCCATAACGATTTAAATACCAACAGGAGAACAACGATGATTAAGGCAGTGATTTTTGATTTTGACGGTTTGATTATTGATACGGAAACCCCATGGTTTGAAGTTTATTCGCAAATATACCGGGAACATGGAACCGAGTTGCCTTTAGAGGAATGGGCCCGCTGCATTGGGGCCAGTGATAAGCATTTTGACCCATATGTTTATTTAGAATCGCTTCTGCAACGTCCGGTTGATCACGTTGCAATTCAAAATTTGTCTTCCAAGAGACATACCCAAATCATGGATGGGAGAAACCTGTTGCCCGGGGTTTTCGATTATTTGCAAGATGCTCAGAAGATGGGGCTTAAAATCGGGTTGGCATCCAGTTCAAGCAGGGAATGGGTTGAAAAATATTTAAAACGCTTTAATCTTTTGAAGTTCTTTGATAGCATTTTTACCCGCGAAGATGTCCGGAATGTGAAACCGAGCCCGGAATTATATCAAAAGGCCATTGGCTCTTTCGGTTTACCCGGAAATGAAGCCGTTGCCTTTGAAGACTCACCCAATGGATTAAAAGCTGCCAGGGCTGCTGGTTTATATTGCGTGGCGATACCGAATGAAACAACTTCTAAATTACATTTTGAACTAGGAAATTATGATATCAGACTCGGTTCCATGGCTGATAAAACATTAAAGGAAATTGTTGATACCCTTAATACGTTATAATAAGAAAGGGTAATAGAATATTACACCAAGAAGGTCACGAAGAACGCGAAGATTAAGGATTCTTCTTTTGCTTTTCTTCGTGAACTTCGTGTTCTTCGTGGTTGAAAATTTATTTTTTTAGGTTATTTATACCTAATTATTTTCTAAGTGACATTTTATTACTGGAAAAGATATAATTGAACAGCTATTTTTGGGGGAAGCGTTGTGGTAACTGCTGAAGATCTAAAGATATTACCCGATCGACCGGGCGTATATCTAATGAAGGATATTAATGGTAAGATTATTTATGTTGGGAAAGCGGTCTCCCTTAGACATCGGGTCCGTTCTTATTTCCAATCTTCCCGCAACCTAAGTCCGAAAACTCAATCCATGGTGAAACAAGTGGATCGCCTGGAGTATATCACCGTCAATACCGAAGTGGAAGCTTTGGTTTTGGAGTGCAACTTTATCAAAGAAGAACGGCCCAAGTACAATATCCGGCTGCGGGATGATAAACAATATCCTTGGGTTAAAGTCACTTGGTATGAGGATTTCCCGCAAGTCTATATTACCCGTAAAGTAAAACAAGATGGCAGTCGGTATTACGGGCCTTACACCGAAGTGGTTGCAATCAGGGAGACTTTGAAACTTCTTAGGCGGATTTTTCCGCTGCGCGGCTGTAGACTTGACTTGGAAAAGGAAAAACCGGAACGCCCCTGTCTCAATTATCATATCAAACGTTGTCTGGCTCCCTGTCATGGAGGAATTACCAAAGAAGCTTACCGGAACATGATTGGTGAGTTATGTTTATTTTTGGAAGGCCGTCAAGCCGAATTGGCCCACAAACTGAAACAAGAAATGAGTGAGGCCGCTAAAGCTCAAGAATATGAACGGGCTGCCCAGCTGCGGGACCAAATTCAAGCCATCGAGCGGGTTCTGGAAAAGCAGAAAGTGGTCTCTAATGCTCAGGACGATAGTGATATTTTCGGTATTTTTCAAGATAGCCAAGGCACTTTGATTCAAACGTTTCAAGTGAGAGATGGGAAGATGGTGGGCCGGGAGTATTTTCAATTGACCGAAGGATTAGAAACCGATCCGGTCGATGTACTTGAGGCTTTTTTAACCCAATATTATGATGGCTCTGGGTTTGTTCCCAAAGAGGTACTATTGCCGCTTGCCCTTAAAAATATGGCTGCTGTGGCGGAGTGGCTATCAGGATTACGCGGTTCAAATGTAGAATTAAAAGTGCCCCAAAGAGGCGACAAATTCCAATTAGTAAAAATGGCCAACGATAATGCCCAAATCCTCCTTGAACAGGAACGTAATCGGGAAAAACAGGACCTTAATAAAATCACTGAAACATTAACGGAGCTTCAGGAACATCTGCATATGGAAAAACCCCCCTACAGGATTGAGGGATTCGATATCTCCAATACTCAGGGCCAAGAAGCAGTCGCTTCGATGGTCGTATTTGAGAACGGCATACCCAAGGGTAGCGACTATCGGCGTTTTAAAATTCGTACCATCGAAGGGCCGAACGATTTTGCTATGATGCAGGAAGCAGTACGACGCCGGTTTTTAAAAGGATTGGAAGAAAGGCAAAATGTACAGACTGAGTCCGGCAGGTTTGCCAAGTTTCCCGATCTGTTGTTAATCGACGGTGGAAAAGGACAACTATCATCAGTCATGGAAGTTCTCACGGAATTGGGGCTCACTCATATTCCCACGATTGGTTTGGCCAAGCAGGAAGAAGAAATTTTTCTACCGGACCGGGATGAATCCATCCGGCTACCCCGCCGTTCCGATGCCTTGCGATTATTACAGCGGGTCCGGGATGAGGCCCACCGATTTGCTATAACTTATCATAAAAGTTTGCGCGATAAGAAAACCGTGCAGTCCGATCTGGACCGGGTGATCGGAATCGGTCCCAAGCGGAAACAATTACTGCTGAAACATTTCGGCTCGGTGAAAAAGATCCGGGAGGCTACTTTACAAGAGTTGGCACAGGCCCCTGGAATGAATATGAAGATCGCTGAAAGTATTAAGGAGCAGTTGGAATAGATTTAATTAAATTCATGCGAACTAATTCTTACGAATTTATTCGCATGAATAATACTGTGGGGGGATACTATGATTCGCTGTATTGCAATGGATTTGGATGATACGTTGTTAACAAGTGATCTGACGATTTCTGCTCAAAATCAAGCAGCCATCCGGAAAGCCGTAGAAAAGGGAGTAAAGGTTTTACTAGCTTCGGGGCGGATGGTACAATCGATGAAACCCTATGCGCAGATGTTGAATTTGGATGTTCCTCTAATAGCTTATAACGGAGCAATTATTCAAGAAGCTGTCTCCGGGGAAATTCTTTATCACAATCCTGTTCCAAGTTCGTTCGCTATTCAACTGGTTTCTTTATTTCGATCCAGAAACATTCATTTAAATGCTTATCTTCAAGATCAGCTTTATATGGAGACTCTAAGTGAATGGGGTAAAAAATATGCGGCCAATGCCGGTGTCACGCCCTATCCGGTTGATGATTTAATTCCTTTATTGCAAAAATCTTCTCCCCACAAGATGCTGGGCCTTGCCAAGGCGGATGAAATCGCAGCCATCCAAAAATTTTTACAACAAAAATTCGGTGAGCAATTGATCTTCATCTGCTCCAAACCGTCATATCTGGAAATTTTGGCGCCAGGTGTATCGAAAGGAAACGCTTTGAAAGAAGTCACTAAAATTTGGGGATTCAAACCCGATGAAGTGATGGCTATCGGTGATGCACCCAATGATATATCGATGGTTGAATGGGCCGGAGTCGGGGTGGCGATCGGGAATGCCGTTTCGGGGCTGAAAGAAGTTGCTTCGCTCGTGGTGGCTGATCATGACCATGATGGAGTCGCCGAGGCAATTAACAGGATGGTGTTATGAAATAAAAGTCGCCTATTCCTGCTTGGGTAGACGACTTTTTTGGATAGTGATGTCACAATGCAATTAAATTTGAACTTTTATTTATACTAATGTCGTTTGATTGACGGATTGTTGTAAAAACTGACTTATCTGCGCCACATCTTGTTGTGGTGCAGTTGGGGCGGGCATGTAAAAACGTTTGGACTGAGCAAATTGACCGATTTGTTGTTGGGATTGTTCACAGTTATTGCGCATCTGGAGCAATGTTTGTCTCAAAGCCGGATTGCTGGCTTCTGTAGCTGCATGGGTTAACCCAACGGCGCCGGATTTTGAAATTTGTAAAGCGTCTAAAACCATTTCACGTTCGGTATACACTTTATCATCCTCCATTCTTTTAAACTAAAAAATTCATCAAGGTTTTAGAATTGCTGAATGCCTGTTGAGCCTGTTGATTAAATAGGCTTTGTAATTGAGAGTCGTTACAATTTTGGGCATAGAGTTGGAACTTCTTGGCATTTACATCTTCCACACCCACCAATTCTTTGATTGTATTCAATTCCATTTGGGTTAGATTTGGCACCGATAATCACCTCCTTCATAAAGCAAACGCGAGTGCATGCAGCG
>JAEZKW010000141.1 GCA_023415375.1 Bacillota bacterium | reverse complement strand
GGTTTGCCGAGAAAATCTTGATACAACTCTTGTACAGCAGGGTTTTGATGAGATTTCCGAATTGGCATTCCTTTATCTTCTTCATAAATTGCTTTTATACGGGCCAGCCGGGTTTCCAGGCTGGTCGGGAAAGGTTGGCCGCCACCGCCAATGCAACCACCAGGACAGCACATGATTTCAACAAATTGATAATCGGCGCTGCCATCTTTAATTTTTTCCATTAATTTTTTAGCATTGGATAGTCCATGGGCCACCGCTACTTTAACTTGAGTACCTTGTAGATCAACCGTGGCTTCCTTCACGCCTTCTATACCGCGGACTTCTTCAAAATCTATTTTTGGGAGTTCTTTTTCTGTTACTACTTCATATACAGTCCGTAAAGCGGCTTCCATGACTCCTCCGGTCGCACCAAAGATTACTCCTGCGCCGGTAGAGATGCCCAGTGGTTCATCAAATTTTTCTTCGGGCAAGTTTTCAAAGTTAATTCCGCTTTCCCGTAGCATCCGGCCGAGTTCCCGAGTTGTAAGTACAACGTCGACATCTTGATAACCGCTGCTATTCATTTCCGGACGTTGACATTCATATTTTTTGGCTGTACATGGCATTATCGAAACCATAAGAATTTTCCCTGCGGGAATTCCAACCTTATTGGCATAATATGACTTCGCCATTGCGCCGAACATTTGCTGGGGTGATTTGCAAGTTGATAAATGGTCAAGCAGATCCGGATAAAAATGTTCAATATATTTAATCCAACCTGGGCTGCAAGACGTTATCATCGGTAGTTTGCCGCCGTTATTAAGCCTTTGTAATAATTCATTCCCTTCTTCTAAGATTGTTAAATCAGCTGAAAAATCGGTATCAAAAACTTTTGCGAATCCAAGCCTACGTAACGCAGTGGCTAGTTTCCCCGTTACTATGCTTCCTGGAGGTAATCCCATTTCTTCGCCAATAGCAACCCTGATCGCTGGTGCGGTTTGAACGACTACGTGTAAGTCGGGATTTGCAAGTGCATTCCAAACTTTTTGAGTGTCGTCAACTTCATATATCGCTCCTACCGGACACACGTGAATACATTGGCCACAAAGCGTACATGCTACTGAATTTAGCTCTTTTCCACCAGCAGGAGCAATTACGGTTTCATCACCACGATTAACGGCTGATAAGGCGGATACTCCCTGAATTTTTTGACACATAGCAACACAACGGCGGCATAAAATACATTTAGAGGCGTCCCGAACAACCGAACAACTGGAATTATCAATCGGTAATTTGGTTTTTTCTTTTGCCGGAAAACGCTGAGAACGAACTCCCAGCTTTTCAGACAAACTTTGCAGTTCACATTTTTGATTGCGGACACAATTTAAACAATCTTGGGGATGATTGGAGAGTAATAATTCCAGATTTAATTTTCGGGCTTCCCTTACTGCCGGAGTATTGGTTTTAACATTCATACCTTCAACAGCTGGCTGAGAGCATGCAGTTTGCAATGTTCTGGCTCCGGCTACCTCTACCATACAAATCCGGCACATTGCCTTGGTGTCTAAATCGGGATGGTAACAAAGAGTTGGAATATCGACACCCGCCTTTTTAGCAGCTTGCAGGATAGTAGATCCGGCAGACACTTCTACTTCTTGACCATCGATTGTCAATTTGATCATTGCCATTCATCATTCATCCTTTCTAATTAATTATTGAATAACAATTGGGTTATTAATCAACATTGATGAGCCCAAATTTTTTGATTTGCTATTACAATAAATCAGGATTGATTTCGATGATGTTTCTACTCTTATAGACTCTTTTGGTAAAAAACTTATTCCGGATTATAATGAAACAATCGTTAGGTCTGTGTTCTTTTGGTTATTAAAACCTTGGGCTATTATATCTTGGAAGTTATTTTTGGAGGAGAACTTTTACGCTTAGTCCTCACTTTATTGAGGATGGAAATTGTGCTATTTTTCACAAAGTATTCTTAAAAATTAAGGACATAGTCCTCAGAAACTTAATCAATTTAAACTATTTTAATTATAACGGAAAGTACATTAAAATGTCAACTTATACATTGATACGTTACTCAGTTCTATTTATGACTTAAAATTAAAGTTTTACAGTTAATAAAATTCTAGCTTGGCTGTTATTCATTCATTGTTACTTTTTCGCAGCGGCTAAATTTAGAAGAATTTTTACTCATTATTTTTTGGATGGAAAGATTATAACGAGGATGGATAAGTTCAGGATCTAGTTCAAGCAGAGGTGCCATTACAAATAATCGTTCGGTCATTTTAGGATGCGGGATGATTAAGGACTCACTTTCTAATACCCAATCTTTATAAAGTAATAAATCTAAATCAATAATTCGTGGGCCGTACCGATAGGTTTCAACTCGACCCATGGTTTGCTCAATATTCTTTAAAATTTTTAAGATCATGAATGGAGTAGCGTCCGTTTGTTCGATAAAATACACAACTTGATTATAAAACCATGGTTGCTCTCGGACTTCAACCGGCTCACTGAAATATAAAGAAGAAGTTATCATCTTGGTTCTGAAATTTTCTTCCAACAGTCGGACAGCCCGGTCAATTTGAACTGGGGAATCAGCAAGATTACTTCCTAAACCAATGAAAACGCGATCGTTGTTTATTGTAGCCATTGTATCAGGCTGTTCCCAATTTTGGAGCCTAATGGAGACAGTCTTTCCTCCTACCCGTTTTTTGTCCAAAATTTATTGTAATCTAGAAATAATATTCGTGGGAGTGATTGGGTTTCCTTCTTTAGAGATTTAAAATTAAAAAACCCCATTCATCAACAAGGGGTTTTTATTCAGAGACAACTAAGATACATCGTAAAACAAGCTACGATTCAATATTGCATCAAATTGTATTCCGTTTTGAAATACAATCAACTTTAATCTTCCACTCGAAATGCTAAATGGAGATCTGCTTTATAACCGGAGACTTTTCCATCTTTAACGGAAGCGGTTAGATTGGTAACTTCAACTCCGCTGATATTATGGATAGTCTCTGAGGCTTTTGTCACAGCCTTTTCAATTGCATCCTTCCATCCGTCTGGAGAATCAGCTACTAATTCAACAACTTTTATGACACTCATCCAGGGTGCCTCCTTTCTTCTTTACGTTGCCTAGAATCAATATTTGCTGGATCATACGTGTTTAATTTACTATGGAGTGGTTTTAAAACTAATTTAGCGTTAGCCGGCATCTTCGGCGAGCTGACTGTAAGATAGATTATAACTCCAATAATGATTAGCAAAAAACCGATTAAGAAAAGTAACAATCCCGGTTTTCTCATTGATTAACTCACCAGGGTTATTATTTGGAGATTTTAGATCCATATACGTTTAGGTTTAAAAATTCGCCTTCATTTTTGGAAGTCTTCTTATGAATTATTATTGAATTTTTGAAACTGGTTCAGCCGGAAAGTTAAAATTCTAAATCGCTCATATAGAACTCCCGCAATTTATGAAGAGCCTCTTTTTCCAATCTGCAGATCTGAACCTGGGAAACGCCAAAAATATCGGCTATTTGACTTTGGGTTTTTTCCTCAAAAAAGCGTAACATTACTAATTCTTTCAGCCTAGGCGGTAATTTTTCAATTGCTTCCCGTAATGCGTAATTTTCAAGCCAAGCTGTATGATCTGTATCTTCCCCGATAAAATGTTCTCTGCATAAAATATCGCCCTCATCTTCATGGACGAAATCCTGTAAGGAGTTGAGTGGACGAGTTGCCTCTAATGCGCCGGCTATTTCCTCACGGGGCAGGCCAGTTGCAGATACTAATTCCGATAGTGTAGGTTCTTGACCATACTCATTTGCCAATTGAATACGGGTTTGTTCAATCTTGGCTGCAATTTCTTTTAAACCCCGGCTTACTTTAATTGGCCCATCGTCCCTGAGGTATTGTTTGATTTCCCCAATGATTACAGGGACTGCATACGTGGAAAACTTTACTGAGAACATTGGATCAAATTTCTCGATCGCCTTCATTAACCCCATACAACCAATTTGAAATAGGTCATCAATTTCGCCCCGATAAGCAAAGCGCTGGGCTATACTCATCACCAGCCGTAGATTATGCTGAATAATGACATTTTTGGCTTCGCGGTCACCTTTACGATATTTGGAGACCAAGTTCAAAAATTCCTCATCAGATAAGAGATTATTTTCGGGTAAGGTAATTTCACTTCTAATTATTTCCGGAGATCCCAACATCGGCGGGCCCCCGTTCCGGACACTTTTTCATAATTACAGTGGTACCTTCAAATGGCTTAGAGGTTAAAGTCATTTCATCCATAAATGACTCCATAAATACCAGCCCGAGACCCATATGCTCAGGTTCAGTCGAATATGTAGCTTGCTTTGCTTGCTCAATATTTTCAATTCCTTTGCCAAAATCTTTGATCTCAATGGTTAGCGTTCCATCGGTAATGTTTAGATGTAATTCAACCACACCGGGACTTTTTGGATAAGCATGAATCACACAATTTGAAACTGCCTCGGAAACAGCGACGCGAATTTCTTCGATCTCGGCCAAAGTAAATTCTAATTGTGATGCGAAAGTGGCAACGACTAAACGGGCTAGTCCGACATTTGAAGGTAAACTAGGAAACTCCAATTTTAAATAATTATTCAATCGACTTCAACCCCCATTAATAGAGTTGTGGTGAACTAATTTCAACTTATAATTTATAAAAATAAACATAATAATTTGGTCTATTTATTTCCTAAAGCTTGATTGCGATTTTCATAAATTGACATCACCTTTAATAATCCTGATAGTTCTAGGATTCTTTTGATTGGTTGGGAGACCTTAACAGCGGATATTTTCCCGCCCTGCCCGCTCAGACGTTTATATCTTCCCAAAATCGCTCCAAGTCCCGAACTGTCAATAAAGCTGACTCTTTCCAAATCCAGGATGAGATGCCGGACCGATTCGTATTGATTGAGTTTTTTTTCAACAGTCTCTTTAAACAGCGGCGCAGTCTCTAAATCAAGCTCACCATCAATGGATACGATTAAGTTGGCGCCTTGCCGTTCCGTTTTCAATATCAAGATAATATCCTCCCTCCTAAGTTTCTAGAGAAATTCGCCATAGAGAACCAAGATCCTGCTGCGCAAATGAACAAAAAAGCCCGAAAAATCACTGTTTGTAACGGTTTTTGCCTTTTCAAGCAGTGATACCGGGCAGATTAGTTAAGAATGAGAATAAGTAATCTTTAATGTACTCCTGCACTAATAATCCGGTGAAATATTTGGGAGCAAAGTTCAAAAAACGTTGCTTTCGGTACATTACAGTCTGCTACTAAATCGATGCTGCCACAATTTTTTCCGCCGGCACTTAGAAGCACTTCTCCAATTTTGGATCCTTTTACAACCGGCGCCTTAACAAGTGGCGATAGTTTTAAAGTCCTCACAATTTCTCCTTGGAAATCCCGTTTAAGCACTGCAGTTAACTCTTGGGGTACAATTGCCTGAACATGATTTTGCCTACCTCGAAAAACAGTTACTTTGCCCAGGTTCTCCCCCCCACGATAGATAGGATATGATTTATATTGGGCAAAACCATAGTTAAATAGCTTACTAACATCCTTTGATCGGATTTGAGAGTTGGAGGCTTTCATAACCACAGCTACCAAGCGTACTCCTTGACGTTTGGCCGTGGCTACCAGGCAGAAACCAGCCTGATTTGTAAAACCAGTTTTTAATCCGTCACATCCCTGATAAAACCGTACTAAATTATTGGTATTGCGTAAAAAAGATTTGCCACCCCGTAAACTATCAATCCATACCCCCGACCAACGGAAGACAGTTGGATGCTTAATAACTTCACGTGCCAAGAAAGCCATATCTCTGGCAGAAGTTATATTTCCGGCCCCCCCTGAACTAGGTTCTAATCCGGTTGTATTGACGTAATGGGTATCTTTGAGCCCTAGTTCGGCAGCTCTTTTATTCATTAAGGCAATAAAATTCTCTTCCGATCCTGACAAATGTTCTGCCAGAGCATAGGAAGAATCATTGGCTGAAACAATACAAACGGCTTTCAATAATTCGGCTACGGTCATCTGTTCACCGGGTTCCAACCATATCTGTGAACCTCCCATTTTACAGGCCTCTGGAGAAGCCGTTACAGTGTCGGTTAATTTAATTTGTCCTTTATCAATCGCCTCCAATACTAAAAGCATAACCATTAATTTCGTAACACTGGCGGGCGGTAATTTAAGTTCAGAGTTATTTTGAAATAGGATTTCACCGCTTTCGGGTTCCAATAAAATTGATGATAATGATTCAATTTTCAGGGCCGTCGCGCTCGCGCGCCCTTCCGCAAAAGACAGACTTGCTAGACCCGCTGTTAGAAATACTGTCAGTTGGATAATAATTAAAAATCTCCAAAACTTGCACACATAAATGCCCCCCTGCTTCCCACGCTTTTTAATACCTTCGGTTTTAAGTTTTAGCTTGGATTAAAAAAACTATCAAGCTGAACTTCTAATAAAATTATTAGTAAATCATACGCAAAAACAGGGCGTTATATTCTTCTTAGAGGTATCGTCACGGTTAGCACCAAGGGTAAATGAAGTATTGGGCAAGGGAATACGGCTGGTCTTCTAGATTACAGAGAGAATGAAAGAGAATACGCGCTTTAGAAAATCGATGAAGGTAAATAACAGAAGTCTACTTTACAAAGAAAACAAGAAAACTGATCCGTATAGCTTAAAAAAAGAGAATAAAAGAGGCCGTCTCATTTTTTTCTGAGACAGCCTCTTTTTATTTAGGCGTTAACTTTTTGTTGTTCGGGATAAATACTGACTTGTTTATCCGTTTTACCCACTCGCTCAAAAGTTACAAAACCATCAATTTTGGCATATAAAGTGTCATCGGAACCGATACCAACATTATTACCGGGATGAAATTTGGTGCCCCGTTGTCTGACGATAATGCTTCCTGCCGATACTTGCTGGCCGCCAAAGCGTTTGACGCCTAAACGTTGAGCATTACTATCACGACCGTTTCGGGAGCTTCCAACTCCTTTTTTATGGGCGAAAAATTGTAAGTCAATTTTTTGAATCACCATATTTGTTACACCTCCACTTCGCTAACTTTCAAATATTCAGGATATTGGGCGGCGATGTCTTTTAAGCCGATAATCATCACTTCGACGATGAGATTGGCATGGTCCATTTCAGCGGGGACATTGTCCCAATTGCATTCCAACCAGCCTTTTTTAGAGTTCTGTTTAATTTTTAATTTTAATTTGGTAAGCTGCTGCAAACCTAAAATCGTTGTCATCGTTAAGGCGGAAATACCGGCGCATATAACATCGGCGCCTTTTTCAGCATAATCGGCATGTCCCTTACAAGCAAAGCCTAGAACATTATGGAATGGGTCTCGTTTAATATCGATAGACACCATTAGGCTTGAACTTGTTCAGCTGTTTCAGTGGATTCAGCCGTTGCTTTTTTAGCAGTCTTTTTAACTTTTTCAATCTTTTCAATCAAAAGACTGGTAAATGGTTGACGATGACCATAGCGTTTCCGAATATTTTTTTTGGCTTTGTAGTGGAATACCAGAATTTTTTTATCCTTATCCTGATTTTCTACTTTACACGTGACTTTGTAACCTTCGACAAAAGGGGTTCCGACAACGGTTTTATCCCCACCAAGCATCAATACCTTGTCGATGGTAATCGTTGAACCAACTTCAGCCGCAATTTTTTCTACTTTGACTTTATCGCCCTCTTGGACTTTGTACTGCTTGCCGCCACATTCGATAATCGCATACATTTTAACACCTCCCCGCATTAGACTCGCCGAACTCGGCACTCTAAGATAGTAATCAGAATTCAGTAGCCAGTAATCAGGAGATTTAGAATGAAATCATTCGTAAAATTCCGGCTGGATTCTGACTTCTGGATTCACCTTTACCAGAGATTTATTAAGCCTTATCGAGCGGTTACATGGGGTAACCCCGTCAAAATGAGGTTAAAAACCCACAAAATTAATATTAACATGGGTATTCAAAGATGTCAATCTACAATTACGGCTTTGGCATAAGTTTTAAAAGTTTTGGTGATTAAAGCGCGAATGGTTTTTCCAATACAACTCCCCGCAGAATCAACATTAATAACATAGCCTTCGATTCTGGAAATTCCATCTTCGGGATTGGCAATATGATTCTCGGTTATTTTTAGATTAATGATTTCTCCTTCTTTCACCGGCAAAAATAAAGCTTCAATTTCATTTTTGGTCCCGCTTGCCAGTAGATGAACCTGATCATCTTTCAAATTTTCTTGTCCTTTAATGAAAATCGTTTTATTCAAAGTATGTTCAGTCTTATCAAGATTTGCACCGCCAGGACCAATTAAAATCGCAGCAATTTGAGGATTTACACCAATCAATAGTGATTCATCTTTGGTACTATTTACAATTTGTTTAATACTTCGCATAGCTTTTTGGGCAAAACTATCAAGCGAAGGTACATAACCGACTCCATCACAATTTTCACATTCAACTTGTAATATTTCACGGAGACTTTGCTTAACCTTTTTTCTGGTAATCTCTAGCAAGCCTAAAGATGTAAATCCTAAAATATTTATTTTTGTTTTATCTTGCTGTAATTCGGTGGATAATTTAGCAATCACCTGGGCGCGTTCCTCATCAGAAACCATATCAATAAAATCCACAATGATGATGCCGCCTAAATTACGCAACCGTATTTGTCTGGCGATCTCTACAGCGGCCATCATATTGGTTTGAAAAACCGTATCTTCCAAATTAATGGAACCGGTAAATTTACCTGTATTCACATCAATAACCGCCAATGCCTCGGTTTGATCGAAGACCAAATATGCTCCGCAGTCGAGCCAAACCTTCTTCTTTAAGGCCTTTTCCAATTGCAGTTCGACATTAAAGGCTTCAAACAAAGGAGTTTCATCACTATAGAGTTGGATGCGATTTTTACAGGATGGCGCCAGACTTTTCACAAGTTCGGTAGCCTTGGCATAGGCGTCCATTTCGTCGATAAGTAATCGACTTATATCCTTACTAAGATAGTCTCGTAAAATGCGGTAGAGGAGGTCATGATCTCGGTACAGTAAAGAAGGACATGCCCCTTTCTTCACCTTTTTTTGAATCTTTTTCCATACATTGACTAAAAATTCATAATCACTTTGAAGCTCGCCGGCTTCAACCTCCTCAGCTGCTGTCCGAATAATGACGCCCACTCCGGGACCTTTAAAAGAAGTTACGATTGACTTTAAACGTTCACGTTCTGCTTCATTCTCTATTCGCCGTGATATTCCTATATATTCAATATTTGGAAGAAACACTAAATATCGACCCGGAATCGTAACTTGAGTGACGACTCTGGCTCCTTTGGTACCCATCGGTTCTTTGATCATTTGCACCATCAATTCTTGACCTTCGTGCAACAAATCTTTGATGGATAAATTTTTTAAATGTTCGTTATTATTTGTTTCTTCCTTACCAATTACATCATCAACGTAAATAAAGGCGTTTTTTTCTTCTCCTATATTAATAAAAGCAGCCTGCATACCTGGTAATACATTTTCGACTTTTCCAAGATAAATGTTTCCGGCTCGTCGCTGTTCATCCTGACGCTCCACATTAAATTCAACCAAATTGCCATCTTCCAAAATTGCTACTCTGACTTCATTGATGCCTATATTTATCAAAATTTCTTTATTCATCGGTTACCCCCCGGCTTTAACACAAATCCATCGGTCTGGATACTGAACCTTTTTCTTCATGCCACAAACCAATCCTTGCGACACCGAGTATTTTCACTGAATAGGGAATGTTAGCGGTGATATCTTCCGGACGTAAATTCCCCCCACTACCAATCTCTCCGGTAAAACGAAGTTCCAGGATGGATTCTTGAGCGTCAATTACCTCAATAGTTAAATTATGCAGCCAAGGACGAATGTTTACTAATTTTTGGTCGTCTTTTGAATAACGCGTAATGATAAACTCCGATAAGTGAATGAGTTGGCTTAGCCATTCAACAACTTTAGAAGAGTTTTCTGGTGTTGTTTTTAACTGTACTGAATAGGATGCGCGGTTGATGATAGCATTTAAGGCCTTAACATGATGGTGAGTACCGAAACGCACTATTGCAATTGTCTTGATCCCATCAGGCAAGCACTGATTTAAATCAGTTTTAATCTTTTCGGGAGCGATATCATGAACCAATTGAAAATCTAAGTATTCATCATTGCTGCTGATGCCTACAGCCAAAGCAGGTCCGAAACTAAGTTTAGGATGGGGATGAAACCCCTCTGAATAGACCAGCGGCAACTGAGCACGTCTAAAAGCCCGCTCCATGGTACGAATTAATTCTAAATGGGAAAGAAATTTTAAGTTTTTTTCTTTGCTAAAACGGAGGCGATATTCAACCATTTGATTCACCGGCTATACTTTTTTTGATATCTAATGTTGGACAGACACCGCAATTCGAACAGGCTGCATCCCGACAATCCGGAGTTAAAACGCCAGCTAAAGCCCGTTCAAACTCCTTTTTTAAAAAATCATTACTGATACCGCTTCGTATATGAGACCATGGTAAAATTTCATCCAAATGCCGCTCTCGGGTATAAAAATCCGGGTTTACATTGTTAGCTGCGAAAACATCCATCCATAATTGATACTGTAATTGATCGCTCCAACCGTCAAACTGGGCTCCTTTTTGCCAGGCTTGATAAATAACGGAACCCAAGCGGCGATCGCCGCGGGCGAAAATTCCTTCTAATTGACTCATCAAAGGATCATGCCAATTAAGTTCGATAGAGCGACCCCGTAGATGTTCTTGAAAGTAACGTTGTTTTTTGATGGTTTCTTCGATTGAAATCTGCCCCTGCCATTGAAAAGGGGTATGAGATTTGGGTACAAATGTAGAAATACTGGCCGTTATTCGTAAAGCATTGGTTTTAGAATAAATCTTTTTTCCAACTTTAAAAACAGCCTCCACCATTTCGACGATTCCAGCCAAATCTTCCTCTGTTTCAGTGGGCAAACCGATCATAAAATAAAGTTTTAACTTTTGCCAACCAGCCTTAAATGCAGCTTCGGAGGCGTTCAATAAATCTTCGGTAGTTACCCCTTTATTAATTACCCGGCGCAATCGGTCAGAACCGGCCTCAGGGGCAAATGTGAGACTGCTTTTACGGGCACTTTGAAATTTAGAGGCCAGATCAACCGAGAAGGAATCAATTCGCAAAGAAGGTAAAGAAATATTGACTCCTAAAGGGTTAAAACACCCACAAGCATCACTGATTAGATGCTGAATGCGGCTATAATCGGCACTGCTAAGGGAGGTTAATGATAATTCATCGTAGCCAGTGTCTTTCACCAAATTCTGAAGGGTATTCATTATAACTTCCGGCGGTTTTTCACGAACCGGCCGGTAAATCATTCCGGCCTGACAAAAACGGCAGCCTCTGGTGCATCCCCTTTGAATTTCAAAGGTTACCCGATCATGGACAATATCTAAATAAGGTACCAGCCATTTTTCGGGATAGAAAACGGTTGTTAAATCTCTAACCACAGCTCGAACAGGTTGATGGTCGGTTAAATGTTTAACCTCTGAAATGGTTCCGTCATTTTTATAATTGATTAGAAAATGGGATGGAATGTAAACCCCCGGGATTTTTTCCAACGTGTCCAATAATTTTGATTTTGGAAGGCCGGAATGTTTCCAATCACGAATGAGCTTACAAATATCAACCATTCTTTCTTCAGCTTCCCCAATGAAAAAACAATCAAAAAAATCGGCTAGGGGTTCCGGGTTATAGGTACAGGGGCCACCGCCAATAATGAGCGGATCGTCATCTGTTCTGTCTTTACTGAAAATGGGTATTTTACCAAGAGCTAAAATAGTAAGTACATTGGTATAACTGAGTTCATATTGTAGAGAAAAGCCTACCATATCGAATTCATAGAGACCACGCTTGTTTTCCAAGGAAAAAAGAGGTAAATCTTTTTTTCGAAGCAAATCCTGAAAATCTGGCCAAGGTGCATAAACCCTTTCAGCCAACATTCCCGATTGTGAATTAATCAATTCATAGAGAATTCTTAATCCTAAATGTGACAAACCGATTTCGTAGACATCAGGAAATGCCAGGACCGCTTTAAAATCAGTGGTTGTCCAATCTTTAATCTGACAATTATATTCGCCACCTATATAGCGACCGGGTTTACTGACCTCATTCAATGAATTTTCAATATTTTCCCATAAATGCTGACTGCTTTGCTTTGCCGTCAAGCCGATTCCTCCAATAGGTTCCTAAATGAAAGCGTAGGATTATTCTATCTCATCTGAAAGTATTCTGCAATATGTATTAAGCGGTGCATTTTTATTGATCATATTAAAAGTTACGTCATAGCCTTGATTTAATAATGAATTCCAGGCCATTTCTTCACTAATTATATTCATTTTTTGGTTGGGATCCAGGCTGAAAAAAAGCAGGTAATCGTTTGAACCATAGTATTGCAACGGGAATCTCACTAGACTATTTGGTTCAACAAGGATAGGCCGGATTCGTAAAAACCCTTTCGTTGCCAAGCGTTCTTTTTTATGTTGCAGTGTTTTAATAACTAAATTGAATGGAGGCAATTTAAAGTAAAATAACTGAAAAAGTAAAAAAGCCCCAATTAATATATATAATATCCCTGTTTGGCCTCTAAATAAACGGCTAAACCCATAGATAAAAAATAAAAAGTCAATCACAAGTGTTGTTATCTTTACAATGCGGTGGGAATTTTTTATGCCAATATTTTTATTAAGCAGGGCATGGAGAACACGGCCTCCATCAAGTGGTTGGGCGGGGATTAAATTAACAATTCCGATCAATACATTAATTTGAAGCCAATCGGTTAAAAACTGATTGTGGATACCGAGGAGGCCAAGATAAACTGTACCTCCTGCCAGCATCAGGTTTGCCAGAGGACCGGCCAAAGCGATGATCCACTCGGCCTGGGGATTGAGAACAAAGGAAGGATCAATTTTCAAGCATCCGCCCATTGGGCTTAGAGCCAGTTCTTGAACAGGATAACCCAATAGTTCACAGCAGAGCATGTGAGTAAATTCATGGATCAAAAGAGCAATAAAGGTCAGGAATATATAATGAATATCCCCTTTTGCTAGACTTAAAACAATGAATAAAATAAAGAGAAATAAAAAGGATAGTCCAGTTTTCCATTGAAAATGACCCATGGATTAGCTTGCCAATAAGGATAGAGGATCGACGGATTGGTCATATTCCTTGATTTCTAGTAGTAGAATGGGACCTTTATCTTGATCGGGACGGTTAATTTGGGCAATTGTGTCACCGGCCTTTACTTTTTGACCAACCCTAACTTGAACAGGTCCTAAATAGAAATAGTTAGAACTCCATCCCCCATTGTGACTGATAACGATTTTCCATCCTTCTTCAGACTGATGCTTAATTTCTGTAATGATTCCGTCCGCCACCGCTAGGACTGTTGAATCCGGGATTGCACTAATTTCAATACCTGGCTGAAATTCTTTCGTTTTATGAACGGTATTATAACGCCAACCATAACCTTTAACAATGCTGCCCTGAACCGGCCATACCAAATTTTGAAAAATTTGTCGTGCGTGTTTATTTTCGCTGGAAACAGCAACATCTGAATTGTCAAAAATGTTGTCCTTTGTAAATTGATTTTTTGTAATTTCTTCTAAACGGACTAAATTGCCGGTACTGGCAATCATACTTTTCCATAATTTAGAGCCGGTAATTTTACCAAAAGTATTCTCGGAAGAAGCATTGATTGCTGTATGCATTCTCTCTCTCGTCCATTGTAGCAATTGAAAATTGCTATGGGAAAGGGTTAATAATAAAATGAGACAAGTAAAGGCAATAATGGTTTGATAAAGAAGGGTTGAGAAAAATTTGAAGTTCGAATCATCAAGAGAGTTGGATTCTGGATTTTGTTCCGAAGAGTCAATTTCTTGTTCAAAAGAATAGAGGTCTTTGTTTTCAATCATCAATACTCCCCCTCCCTTTAAACTATTTATATGGGAGAGGAAGATTGACTAGAACGCAAACAAAAGTAAAACGAATCGCGGCAAGGGGTAATACTTAAAAGTTACTATCAACCGGTTTCAATTGCATCGGTGGGACAACCGTCAGCCGCTTCCTGGATACATTCCTCAAATTCTTGATCAACTGGTTCATTGGATGCTTCAGCTTTTTCATCGTCGTTCCAGTTAAAAATTTCGGGGCAACTGGAAACACAAAGTCCGCAACTGATGCATAAATCTTGATCTACCTTCACTTCCACTCTATCATCCCTCATTTCAATAGGTTGCTTCCATATTATCCCGAAAAAAGGAATGGAGTATTCATTTTATTGCGAATTAAAAAACAAAATATCCATCTCTTTTTTTAATTCACAATACCAATTTAACTGAATCTGGTAAGGCATGCGATTTAGTCCGCTAGGGTTAGGCAAAACAAAATCAATGATGGTTTCGATAATGCCTTGTTGTTGTAAGCCCCAGTTAAATGCATTCCCCTGCCCCATATAACGATAGGTATCCTTCCCTAAATAGGCTGCAATCCGAGGTTGGTATTTTTTTAGCAGCATCATCAATAACTTTGAACCGGCTATAAACTCAGCAGGTGATAATTCAGCAGCGGTAGCCGTTGTACGAGGTACAATATTGGTAATTCCATAACCATAGTTAAGCAGGAGAATATCTTCCTCTGCACGAAGACGTTGTGGGGTAATCCCGGAATCACAGAGTAACTTCCAAAAACGATTAGAATGACCTGCGAAATGATGTCTGATGGCCGCACTCCGTAAGCCTGGATTGATTCCGATAAAAAGAATTTTTAAATTGTCCGCTATAAGGTTTGGAATCACTAATTCTTGGGTCATGGTTATTTATTATCCCGCCTGAATCGAAGGTTCGATTATCTTATCGGAGATGCGTTGACTCCATTTACCGCATTTATCACTCAGGCAGGCAAGTAATATACCTTCCTGCTTTAATTCAACAACTTCACATTGATTGGAGCATCCATTGCAATCAAAACTTTCAGTCGTGATTGGGTTATTTACGATTTGTAACCCTTTAAAATGAGTGGGTTCTTTTTGCGCTATAATTTCTTCTTTGGCTAGGATAGCGGCACCCAATGCCCCCATCACATCATAATGCTCGGGAATGATTAGTGAATAGCCTAATATTTCTTCAAAAGCTTTACGAATACCTAAATTAGCAGCTACGCCCCCTTGAAATATTATCGGAGGTTTCAATTCTCTTCCCTTCCCAAGATTGCCCAAGAAATTTCGTACTAAAGCTCTGCATAAACCGGCCAATATATCTTCTAAGGGGTGTCCCATTTGTTGTTTATGAATCATGTCGGACTCGGCAAAAACCGCACATCGTCCGGCAATACGAACGGGATGTTCACCAAAAGCCGCTCTTTTTCCAAATTCGCTAATATCGATATTTAGCCGGGCTGCTTGCTGGTCCAGAAATGAACCAGTACCTGCTGCACAGACAGTATTCATTGCAAAGTCCTTTACAATACCCTCACGAATTAAGATTAGTTTTGAATCTTGTCCACCAATTTCGATGATAGTCTGTACTGTGGGAACTAAATTTAAGCTGGCAACAGCATGACATGTTATTTCATTTTTGATTAAATCGGCACCTAATAATTTGCCTATCAATTGACGACCGGAACCCGTTGTTCCTAAGCCAGCTATCTCAGTTTCCTTAATATCCTTCATGAGTTGAATCAATCCTCGCTGTACCGAAGCAACAGGGTTACCTTGAGAACGTAAATATAATTTTTTAATCAAATTTCCATTACTATTAATTAAAACTAAATTGGTGCTAACCGAGCCTACATCAATTCCAAGAAACAACTTCAAGGTTTTTCCCTCCGTCACCCGCGCACATGCATCTTTTTGCGTTGGTATTGTAAAATATCGATAAATGCTTCAAGTCTGGTAATTATACCGGCTTCCCCAGAATGCTCATCAATAATGATATTGAGGATCGGAATACTCAATTCACGCGATACAGTGGGCAATACTTGCATCGCAATAATTTCCGGCATACAAGTAAAGGGGGCCAGTTCAACAACTCCGTTATAATGGTTGACTCCCGCATGGACTGTCATGGCAATAGTTTCCAGGCCATGTCCTCCTATAAAATTATGAAGATATGGCCGGGCCATTAATTTTAAATTTTGATTCCAATTTGGATGAAAAATACTGAAAATTAGGTGATCACGAACCCAATCAGTAAAATAAATAGTTCTTTCAACCAGGACGCCCATTTCTCCAAGGACACGTTCGATTTCGAAATTGACACTTGGTTCGAGCACCATATAAATCTCCCCTAATAAAATAATTCTTAGAGGAAAATAACTTTGCTTTATAGGTAAAGATTGCAATTCTTTAAAGTAATTATCGAAAGTAGCTTTAATATCTTTTACTAAATAAACTTGATCAAGATGATGATAAAATTTTTTTTGTAGTCCGGTTACGCTTCCTGAGTGTAATTCCCTAGCCCGAACTTGATTGGCCATTCGATCAAAACGATCGAGAGCAGTAGCCTTTAACCAAGCCAAATATATCGCTTTGCTTAAATTCGCTAAACCATGTTTCGGAACAAAAAATTGAATTTTATTCCATAATTCCATGGGATGGGTTTTTGGGGCTTCCAATATTAAAAAATCCACCTTATAACCAGCGTCCTCTAAAATTTCCCGTTGTTGTTCACCGTAATAGCCAAAACGGCATGGCCCCACACCTCCGGCCATCAGTATCAACTCGGCTCCGGCTTCGATTGCTTCCATATAATTACCAAGATTAATTTTTAAGGGAAAACAGGCGAATTCGGGTGCCATTTTAGTTCCGAGCTCAATGGTGCGGTGGGTTATTGGTGGAGGAATTATGGGTTCCATCCCGAGCTGAGAAAGTAAAATCCTGAAAGGAATATAGGAATTGCCAATATGGGGAAAGGTGACTTTTAACATGCAATATGCTGGTATTTTATTAGATCAACAAAAGCCTCTATCCGGGTTATTATACCAGCCTCTCCGCTTTGTTCTTCATAGTCTAACATTAAGAAAGGTTTGTTTATTTTTTGAATACGGCGCCCAATCATATCGCTAACAATAGCCTCCGGACCACAGGCAAAGGTAGCGATATGAATAAAACCATCAATCTGGTTTTCTTTCTCCCGAATGAGCCATTCTAAAGCATCAAATTGCATTTTTCCGATAGTCCAAAATAGTTTCTTGGATAGTTTGCCTGAGCCGATTCCTTGAAATTTTTTTGGCATCATTTCAGGGGTGTAGATAGAAACTTTTTGTTGTTCGAGAATTTTCAATAAGTCTAAATTTAAACAAGCATCATACAGACAATAAGGATGCCCAAATAATCCAATTCTCAGTCCTGAAGATTCTTTGGCATTAATGGGCTCGGATTTTTGAGTGATATCGAGAGCCGGTTGGTAAATTAAGTCGGGATATTCGTTTCGTAGATTTTGTTGTTTGCCCGGAAATATCCCTAGTTGTTGCGCTGACTCAAAAAGACTATCAATTATATCCAAATGGCGGGACTCCACACGGACAATTACAATTTTTTCCCGTACCCGGGGAACGGCATGGTTTACGATATCCGGTAACCCCATAAATTTTGGGCAAATGAAAGCATCTTCCTGCACTTGAATGAGATGAGGGATCATGATAAAATCCACTTGGTCAGCCAAAGCGAGTACATGACCTAAAAATATCTTTATCGGAAGACACAATTCATCGACCGCCGATTCAATACCGGTCTTCATAATCTTTGGATTGGTAACTGGAGATGTTTTTACCTCACATCCACAGTTGAGCCAGAACTGTTCCCAAACATGACCATACCAAAAATATAATAAAGCTCTGGGAATCCCTATTTTCAATCGTTCACCCATTATGATATATCGATTGCTTTCATTTTTTTTTATTATTTTTCCTTTAATTTCATTTAAGCTAAAGCTTTTCTCTTATTTAGACTAATCCCAATTAAAAGGAAAACATCGGAATAATTGATTATTTCTTTTCGAGTTGAACTTTTCCTTCTTTTTATGCCAATTTTTTATAATTTAGCTATCAGTTTAATTTATTATGCGTTAGTTGACAACATCTTGAAAGTCGCTTCTTTTAAGAACCTCTTGAACAGCCAATGTAGTAATCTTTGCGCCATCCTCAACCAAGTCGGCATCCTCCATTTTACCCAAATCACCAACACCAATAATAATTGGAATATTTAATTGATTTAAAACGTCAACTGTATCTCCTTCTACTTTGGTATGACCTGCCCCTTCCGGGTAACCCTCCTTATCAACAGGCACATTGACTATATTTCCTTCACGAGTAACTGATGCCGTGATGGGAACGCCATCAACGCCGGCAGTATTTGACGCCACGGCTACGACCCCCAAAATATCTAACTCAGGATCGGCAGCTAGTGCCCGTAGGATTGTTTCACCTTTTCCTTCCCCCCGCCCGCCACAATCATCTACCATTACTAGGACAGGATCATGAGCAGCTTTTTTAATAGCTGCTGATATTTCTTCACCGGGTGCGATTGTTGGGTTACCCCCTGAAAAAGAGATGGATCTTCCACCGACATTGCGAGCTACTTTCTCAACAACTTTCTGAGCTACTCGGTCTCCATCTGTTATTACCACAATTTTTCTTTTAGCCATGTCTTTCTTGCTCCTTTTTAACCATTTCCCATATTTCACCATATTTTTTTTGAATGCCGATGGCTGTTAGATACTTTCCCAGAGGTCGTGTAACCAATTTTCGAGAAAGGCGTTCACCGATTTGGATAAAGGTATTACCAACATCCTTGGATTCAAAAATGTCACAAAAGCACCATTTGGAAAAATCAACGCCTCTTTGCGACAAGATATTCTTAATGGTCTGTAAAGCAAGGGAAACATTGGAATCAAAATTGATTGCGTAGATTTGGCAATTGTAGATTTCCCCCAAAAAATAAGGGACTCCAAAGTCCCCGGATATTAATTGATCATACTCAGAAATCATTAAAATTTCATCAATGGAAGGGGTTCTTTCTTTAGGGAGTTTATGTAAATGGATAAAAGCGGCAACGATTGCTGTAAACAATTGCCGGTCGCAATAATAAAAGAATTTCACGGTCTTATTTACCTATAGTCGCGATAGTTTTTTTTACTTTAGCAGCTAAAATCGGAAAGGATAAAATAGTTCCTAAAGTAACGACTGGTCTGCCAAAATTGACCCATCCCAAGGCCCTTGAAGAAAATCCCCCCATAACCATCAATGGGTTAAAAAGTTGTAAACAATCTACAAAACAATATTCAGATGGATCCCCTCCTGTCAATTGAATAAATTCTTGAATAATTCTAATGATTAACTTAGCAGCATTTCTTCTTCCAAGAATATATACTTCATTATTCTGCTGGTCCATTCCAATTAAAATAAGCTTCCCGTGCTCCTTGCTAGTAATCTGGTCGAAATAAGGAATTTTTTTAAAATCCTTCCAACTTGGTAAACGATTATCCGGCAAAATTCCCAAATGAATTGCAGCTGCAGTTGGTGATGCGTGGGCGCCTCCGTAACAATGGTAAACTATTTTCAAGGATTTTGTTTCTCCTGATCGGACGGAACATTTTCCTTTACTTCGTTTTGGAAGTCCGGGGTTTTGTCATTTTTCTCGTCTTCACCCATCGCACCGGTAAATTCTTTACCAAGATTTTTTAGGCCCCCACGATTCATTAAAAAGAATAATCCGACACCTCCAATTAAAGCCGCGATGATCCAAAATAGGCTACGCATACTTCCACGGTTAATAAATCCGGCTCCTCGGTTTCCATATAATACATCTTTTGCGGCAGCCGCAAAGATTTGAGCGCTTCTTTCAGCAGCAACCTTACTATTGGTATTGGTTCCAAACTCTAATAGCATGCTACGGGGTCCTAAATCCTGATTATATTTGCCTGTTCCATAGAAAATTCCCTTAATAAATCCGGGATATTTTCGGTCGCAAGTTTCCTTAATCCGTTTTGCAAAATCATTGTTTGCTTGAAAATTGGGATTTTGACGTCCTACTACTAATTGTACCTTGGTAACGTCTTTATTGTTAATAACATCACTGTACATTTGAGCAGGCACTGCATCCCGGTGTACATCTAATAATGTATTCGGTTGTTTTTTAAGCAATTGAACAGCGGTCCGCCTTGAACGATCATATGCCATAGCATCATGAGGATCATGCGGGGTTTTGGAATGAACGACCGGAATACCGTTTTTTTCAAAAGCTTTGGTAAGACTGTCACCAACTTGAAAAATCCCGCCACGGCCGAATTTACTCGAAGTTCCGTCTCCCGGAACGTAAGACTCATCAGAATGGGTATGATAAATCGCAATAGGCCCTTTGGCTTTTGTTTCCCCTCTTAAAAATTCACCACTTAGAAAATAACTCCATAAATCTTTTAATACACTAATTGTGGAGGCTGTTAATTTTTCTTTTCTTACCAGTTTCACAATCGCTTTATTGTTATGGACTTTAGCGACCCGATAAAGATTATTTTGACTATCTAAATACTCATCGCCAACCACAATTTGATGAGCCATACTCGTAATTACTTTACCATGTTCGTCCTGTAAGGTCATATACTTGCCAGAAAGTTCCAGTTCGGCAAATGCGGTGTTGGTTACGAAAAATAAAGGTATTAGGAGGAATATGATGCTAAAATAAAAGAGATAGATTGAACGTTTCATTTTTCCCTCTCCTTATCAATATCAATGCGTGCGTCTGTGCGCGACTCTTCCTCATGCAAATTTTGTATTCCCTCGGGATGATCCAATGCTTCCCGCAAATCTTCCGGACGATTTTCTTTCACAGGGCCACCTTGAAGTGCCTCACGGCTTTCACCGATAATTTCTGCCAATAATACCGCAAGTACAGCCGCAACTACCATCGTGTCAAAGACTCCGCCGCCACCGATTAAAGTGGGAACATTGGTTCCGCGTACTTCAAAAATATGAACGATATCCATTGCCAGGACTCCCATTGTTGCTATAACGAAAGCCAGACGTCGCGATCTCCCAGCAATATAAGCAATGATTCCGGCAATAATTGCCCATAAATATTGAGGCTCTATAAAACCTCGACTGGTATCAAAACGGTATAACTTATTAACCCCATATAAAACTCCTGTTGTAATAACAATTCCAATTATTGAACGGATCCACTCCTTGGAGCTGCCTGCTCTGACTAAAACATAGACTGCCAATGCAAGCGGTAATACAGCACCACCTATGTTCAAGCTGATGCTGGGTGTGCGTGAGAGTGGTATATTAATAAAACTGCCCACAATCATTGCCACAATAAAAATTAATCCGCCGCGGTCACTTAAATAAAGTCGGTCCAATATCCGGTGTGCTAGCCCGAAAAAAATTAATACACTCACCAATATTAGTAAAATGATACCTGTCACCCGAGTCTACCTCCTTTCTCCATAGAGTGACCCGGCCGAAACTTGTTTATGCTTGTAAATCAATGGAGAATAAAAAATAAAAAGACCAACTATTTAGGTTGGTCTCTAAAATATTTTTATTCATTTATTTTATTTCTTAAAGAATTGTCCTAAGTTTTGGGTTATGGCTGCATCGCCTTGGGAATTCATAAATTGTTCCAACTCCTGTTTGTTTTGGTCTTGAGCCACTTGATTTATACTTAATGAGATTTTTCGGTTGGCTCGATCAATCTTTATGATCTTAGCTTGAACGGATTGACCGATAGCAAGTACCTCTTCGGGTTTGGTAATCCGTTTATCTGAAATTTGAGATATATGGACTAAACCATCGACCCCTTGTGCCAAGTTTACAAAAGCACCAAATGTTTCCATTCTTACGACTGTGCCTGGATAAACTGCGCCTTCTTGAAATTGCATTACAGCTTGGTCCCATGGGTGAGATTGTAGTTGTTTCAAGGAAAGCGAAATTCTTTTTGAAGTTGTATCCACTTTAATAATAACAACTTCTACCTTGTCGCCTTCTTTTAATATTTCCTTTGGCGAGCGAACACGCATCCAGCTCATTTCCGAGACATGAATGAGGCCTTCAATTCCTGAACCCAAATCTACAAAAGCACCGAAGTCGGTAATACGTGTTACTTGTCCATTTTTGCGTTCACCTTCATGGATGGTGTCAAAAAATGCAGCTTCGGCTTTTTGCTTTTCTTCTTCCAATAACACCCGTCTTGAAACTAATACTCTTTTTTTGGAACGATCATATTCCAAAATGCGAACCGGAAAATCCTTGCCGACTAAAGATTCCAAATTGGTCTTTTGCCCGGTTTGGGAAGCAGGCATAAATGCCCTAATACCTTCCAAATTGACAGTTAATCCGCCTTTGACGATTTCCATGATTTTACCATTTATTACTTTTCCGGCTTTAAAAGCATCTTCCAATACGAACCAATGTTGTTCCTGTTCGACCAAACGTTTGGATAGTAAAATTTTATCTTCGCCGCCGCTTCGGGTGACCATGACTTTTATAATATCTCCGGCCTTTACTACTTCTTTAGCAGAAGCAATTGGTTTTGAAGATAATTCGGCGAGGGGAATTACTAAATCATTTTTCCCCCCTATATCTACGAAAACCGCATCATCGCGAACAATGATGACTTTGGCTTCAATAATTTCACCTTCTTCTAGCTCCTGAAAACGGTCTTCAGGCCATTCAAAATCAAATTTTTCATCTTGGACTTCATTTCTCAAATCTTGCTGTTTCAATTCCATGGTTTTACCCCCCATATTTCTTAATTTCTTTAAGCACTTTTTGAATTTGTTCATCCGGAGTCGAGGCTCCGGCAGTTACTCCAACTATTTTTACATCTTCAAACCACTCAGGGCGTAACTCATCAGCGGTCTCAACCTGATAACTTTTACTGCCATTATCACGGCAAATTTCCGATAATCGTGTAGTATTAGCCGAGTTTTTTCCTCCGACTATAATCATTAAATCGACTTTTTTGCTTAGTTCGGCCGCTTCTTGTTGCCGTTTATTGGTAGCCAGACAAATTGTATTAAAAACCCGTATTTCTTTAGCGCGTTCAAGAAGATAAACCACAACTTTTTGGAAGTTCATGATATCTTGAGTGGTTTGACTAATAATACCGATTTTAGGGGAAATAACCTGTCCCTTTAAATCATTGACATGACTAATAACGGTAGCATCGCCATTTACCGAATCCAAGACCCCTTTTACTTCGGCATGTTCACGTTCACCCACAATAATAATTTGATAACACTGTTCATGTAACAAAACTGCCAATTGATGAACATTTTTGACGAAAGGACAAGTTGCGTCGATAATATCCAAATTTTTTGAATTTGCCTGCTGATATATTTGGGGACCAACACCATGGGAGCGGATTACAACCCGTCCGGATTGAACCTCGGAAATATCTTCTATAACAGCAAGTCCTTTACTACTTAAATCTTCGACGACTCCAGGATTGTGGATGAGGGGGCCTAAACTGTAAATTGGTTTTTCATTAGACGATAAGGCTTCATTTACTAAATCCAAGGCCCTTCTTACCCCAAAACAAAAACCAGCGGTCTTGGCTAAAATAATTTCCATAACGTAATATTTAATTACCTCGAAATTTCTTTCTTAAGTTTATTGCTCTTTTGCGCCGTTTATTACGGCCAACTCCTTAACTTTTTCCACGACTTGTTCAATTGTTAAATTCGTAGTATCTAACAAAATTGCCTGTTTAGCCTGGCATAAGGGGCTAATTTCGCGATTGCTGTCGTATAAATCACGCTGCCGGATTTGTTCTTCCAGTTCTTCACGATCAACATGGATGCCTTTATCATTTAATTCCAACCAGCGTCTGTGACTTCTCTCAGTGACCGAAGCCGTTAAATAAATTTTAAGCTCGGCTTTAGGTAAAACGACGGTCCCGATATCTCGGCCATCCATTACAACTCCGCCTTGTTTTGCCATATTACGTTGCAGATTAACCATAGCTTGTCTTACACCGGATACGGCTGCAACGACTGAAACATTATTGGTCACTTCCAGACTGCGTATTTCCTCAGTGACGTCCTCACCATCCATGAAAACACGTAAAAGTGAACCACAATCGGCTTTCTCATATTTGAGACCAATAAAAGTATTTTCGGCTAAAGTTGTCAATTGAACACCATCAGTGAGCGGTATATGATTACGTAGTGCTTTTAATGTGATGGCTCTGTACATTGCTCCAGTATCAATATAAATATATCCAAATTTGATGGCAACATCTTTGGCGATAGTACTTTTTCCTGAGCCTGCTGGTCCATCAATGGCGATAGAAATTTTTCTGGGGTTCATAGGATCTCCTTAAATTAATGTTTAAAAAAGGAAAAAAATTATTCCATAGAAGGACAGTTTAATTAACAGTCATTTCAATGGGTTGGTTTTTATAACTTATATTTATTGAGTAATTCCTCACGACCCTTATGGACAACTGTAAGAGTCCGCTCAAGGCTGTCTTCAAGATTTTCCAGTAATTGATTGGCATATTGCAAAGCTTCGATTTCGATTTCTCCTGCCATTTGTTTGGCTTCATTGAGGATTCGGTGCGCATCCTCCTCGGCGCGGGCAGTGATTTGATCTTCCCGGACCAATCTTTCGGCATAATTTTCGGCTTCCTTGAGAATCCGTTTAGCCTCTTCTTGGGCTTGGGCTATATAGCGTTCTTTTTCCCGACTCACCCATTCGGCCTCTTTAATCTCATCCGGTAAAGCAATGCGGATTTTTTTTATCAATTCTTCAAGTTCTTCTCGATCGATCCAAACCTTGCCAGCCATTTTAAAATTAGTGGCCGCCATTTTTTCCAAATGATCAAGAAGTAGAAGGATATTCATTTTCGGCATGGGTTGCACCTACTATTGTTTATATTTTTTAAGTAAGGCTTTTTCAACTTCGGGCGGAACTAACCCACTCAGATCTCCCCCCAATTGGGCTAATTCTTTTGCCATACTTGAGCTTAAAAAGGAATATTCATTTTTGGTGGTCATAAACATGGTTTCGATACCAGGGGCCATGCGCTTATTAATCAAAGCCATCTGAAATTCAATCTCAAAGTCTGAAATTGCCCGTAAACCTTTTACGATAAGATTACCCTTCACCTGACTTACAAAATCTACCAATAAACCGCTAAAATAATAAACTTCAACATTGGGGAGATGATTTAGGACCAATTTCAACAAATGAACCCGTTCTTCAAGGGAAAATAGCGGTTTTTTACTTGGGTTTTGGATCACTCCGACAACGACAGCAGGAAACAATTGGGCGGTCCGTTCAATTATGTCAATATGCCCATTGGTAACCGGATCAAAACTTCCGGGACATACTGCTTTGGTGCCACCTGAGAGGGTTTGGTTGTACATTGCATTTACCTACCATATTTATTCAATAGCGCGTGCGCTAAAATCCTTAGTCAACTTCCTCAAAAACGTAAGACTGATACCTCCATAATCTCGGGTTAGCTGGATTTTAAGTATTGAAGGAATATCGAAAATGAGTTGACGAGGATGTTCGATAATTAAAACGCCATGTTCTTTGAGCAACTGATAGTTTAAAATCAATTCGATTGTTTTTGGCAGAAGACCCGCTTGAAATGGTGGATCCAGGAAAATCAAATCGAAAGTAATAGATTCCTTGGCAAGAATAGCCAAAGTGCGTTCAACAGGCAATTGAATAATTCGGAAATGATCTTTTGGATCCAAAAAATGAGTATTACTTTTTAATAATTGAATACTTGCTGGACTGGCATCTGCAAAAACTACCATTCTAGCATTACGGCTCAAAGCTTCAATTCCGATCGCGCCACTTCCGGCAAATAAATCTAAAAAATCAGCCTCCCCAATTTCAGGACTGATGATATTAAATAAGGCCTCTTTAATACGATCGGCTGTGGGACGCAGGCCTTCATGTTTAGGTCCTTTTAAAGCGCGACCTTTATATTTTCCGGCAATAACTCTCATTTATAAAGGAATAGCCACGATACCGATAGTATTGGGCCCGGCATGGGAACCCACAATTGGGCCGACAATACTAGGATAGGATTCGGCGATGTTTAAATTTTCTTCAGCAGTTCGCTGTAATATTTGAGCAAACGCTGGTATTTCAGTATGTAATACGCAAATCATCAATGGTGTTTTACCAAATTGCTCGACTAACTTTTCAACCATAGCGGAAGCGACTTTTTGGAAATTGCCACGAACTTTATCGGCAGGTACAATAATGCCATTTTCAATTGATAGTATTGGTTTAATATTAAGTAAACTTCCTACCATAGTTGATGCTTTACCGATTCTCCCAGTCCGGTAAAGGTATTCGAGACTGCTTGGTGTGAAATAAACCGCTACATTTTTTTGCCATTCATGAATGGCGGCAATAATTTCTATACTAGTGGCATTAGTTTTAGCCATCCGGGCTGCTTTTATGACAATCAATCCCAAAGCCATTGAAACATACCTGGAATCGATAATCTCAACTTTAGGCCCATTTTCGAGCAACTTCGCTCCTGATTTAGCGGAATCAATCGTAGCACTCATTTCTTGTGAAATAAAAATACCAATGATAGTATCTTCAGGAGATGTTGTCTCTTGGTAAAATGTAAGAAATTCACTCGGTGAAGCTTCTGATGTATCCGGTAAAAAAGCCTCGTTTCTTAAGCGGTTATAAAACTCGTCACTCCATATTTCAATACCATCTTTAAAAATTTCTTCACCATAATGAACATTTAAAGGAACAACCGTAATGTCATATTCCCTGGCCAGTTTTTCGGGTAAATCGGCCGAACTATCTGTCATGATTTTAACAGCCATTAAAGAAAACTCCTTATTCGATAGACAATAAATAATAATAAAGAGGTTGTCCACCATAATATAATTCGAATTCCGCCTGAGAGAATTTATCCTCCAGCTGATTTAGAAGCCCCTGGGCAGTCGTCGCTGTCACTTCATTGCCATAATATATTGAGATTAATCCACTATTGGCCTCAGGGACACTAATTAATACTTTTTCGACGACCTCTTCCGGAGTTTTACCTGATGCAACGATTTCACCATTAACCAGTCCAATATTGTCACCTTGTTTTATCTCTTGATCTCCAAATTGAAAACTTCGAACCGCATAAGTAACTTCACAAGTAATAACATTACTGCTTTTTTCAGTCATTTGAGTTGCATTTTCTTCTAATGAGCGATCATCTGAAAAATTCATCATTGCCGACAAACCTTCAGGAATACTTTGAGTCGGGATAACTTTAACTTCTTTGGAGGTTAATTCATTGACATGATTCGCAGTCATAATAATATTACTGTTGTTCGGCAAAATAATGACTTTTGAAGAAGGTAATGCTGAAACTGCTTTGGTTAAATCTTCAATGCTAGGGTTCATTGTTTGACCACCATTTACCACACTTTGAACACCTAGACTACGAAAAATCCGTTCAAGGCCATCTCCGGCGGTTACTGCTACAACACCAATTTTGCGGTTAGAATTTCCGTCGACCAGCATTTTAGCAAGTCTCTGTTGGCTTTGTTCTACCATATTATGAATTTGTATTTCTGAGAGATCCCCGAGCCGGACAGCAAAATCTAAAATAATTCCTGGATTATTGGTGTGTAAATGGATTTTAACATTATTCTCATCCCCTACAACGAGCAGGCAATCTCCGTGTGGACTTAAGCTATTTTTGATATACTCTAAATCAAGTTGTTTACCTTTTAGGATAAATTCCGTACAATACTGAAAATTAATCTCTTCACCAAGTATTTCATTATCATTGTCGGCATAAGGAGCCACACTCACTACTTTAGTAGGAGTAATGCTATCCGTGGGCACTTCTTCGCCATGAAGGTGTTTGATAATCCCTTCAAAAAAATAGACCAAACCCTGAGCCCCAGCATCTACAACACCGGCTTTTTTGAGGATAGGTAACATTTCCGGGGTTCGAGCCAGCACTTGACACCCATGTTTATAGATGTTTTCGAGATATACATCGAGAGAAGATTTTTGGGTTAAATTTTCAGTTGCGTATTTTGCAATTTCCTTAATAACTGTTAAAACGGTTCCTTCAACTGGTTGACGGACAGCCTGAAAACATAGGGTGGAAGAACCGGTAAGCCCTTTTTCAACTTCTAATTTTGAGATGTGTTTCAATCCTTTTGGGAGGGCTTTGATAAAACCCCGAAAAAATTGAGAAACAATAACCCCACTGTTACCTCTGGCACCCATTAATGCACCATAAGCAGCAGATTCTAAAATATCATTGACATTTTCAGAAGGATTCTGCATTACTTCTCGTAATGCCGATTGAAATGTAAGATACATATTTGTTCCTGTATCCCCATCGGGAACAGGAAAAACATTTAAAGCATCCACTTCTGCCTTATGTGCACTGAGGCAAGCGGTGCCAGAAGCTAATAACTGTTTTACCAAACTGCCATTTATAATTTCAAGCTGCAAAATCATGCCTCCTTAGTCATGTTTTCATCCATAACAAAAATAAAAACTTTATCATAAATAATTTCAGTAACAGAATCTTTTAAAATACAAAAAATCCAATCATCAGTTTATTATTATCAAAGAATCTATTAAGCCTAATTTTTATTCGTACGTACACCTTGTACAATTACATTGACCTCAGATATTTGAAGCCCCAATTGATTTTCAATTGCATATTTAACACTTTGAATGACGTTACGGGCAACCTCTTTGATCCGTACCCCGTATTCAACGATAATATACAAATCAACAATTATCGAATCTTCATCAATAACAATTTCGATGCCTTTAGTTAAGTTATCTTTGCCGGTCAGTAATTCCGAAATCCCATCTTGAATATTATGAGAAGCCATCCCGACAACCCCGAAGCATTGCATTGCCGCTATTCCTGCCACCATGGCAATGGCATTGGGGGAAATATTGACGACTCCGAGTGATTGGCTGATACCGGAATTGGACATTTCAGGCACGTTTTTTCCTCCTTCGTTGTTTTAACCAAAAAATATAAATTCGCCTTAAAATAAAAATATCCTGCCAAATGATTACGACTTAATTTATTAAGACTTATCTTCCAGAACTGCATTTAATGATTTTAATAGATCTTC
>JAEZKW010000085.1 GCA_023415375.1 Bacillota bacterium | reverse complement strand
GCAGTACCCTGTGCATCGCTTTGCTTCCCCGGGAAAAACCAATGCCAAAGTCTATAGGATGTACTCTGTGGTACCGTATTCTCCTTAAATACTTCTTTATACGTATTGTTTCCTATCCATCCCGGTACAGCCTGGCCGCTTTCGGGGTTGACATCGGCCCAGATAATTCCCGGCGGCTCTGGAAAATCGAGTACAGGTCTGCGGGCCGTCACTCGTCTCATATAGATGCCCCAAACTTCGGCTGCGCTTGAACTACCAATATTGCCATCCTTATAAGTCATCGGCCGATCCTGACGATCGTTGCCAATCCAGACAGCAGTCAGTAAATCCGGTGTATAACCAACAAACCAGGCATTGGTGTAGTCACTGGTCGTACCTGTTTTACCGGCAGCCGGGCGATCCGCCAGCTTCGCCCGAATACCCGTACCGCTGCTAATTACACTTTCCATTAAAGAAGTCATAATATAAGCGCTTTGAGGCGAAAGCACCGACTGGCTGGAAGATTGAATTGAAAATTGTTTAACCGTTTCCCCACGCTGGTTCATTATTTTACGCAATGCAACCGGTTCATTATAATAACCGCCATTGGCGAATGGCGCATAAGCCGCCGCCAATTCCAACGGGGTAACTCCCTTGGTTAAGCCCCCCAAAGCCAACGGAGCTAAATTTAGATCATTGGTTGGGCCATTCTTTACTAAGCTACTAACTCCTTGCTTCTCCATTTGCTCGGCTACAGAATCGACTCCAACTTGTTGGAGTAACTGGACGGCCACACTGTTAATCGATTGCTTGAGAGCTTCCCGAAGAGTCATTTTACCCCGGAAGGTACGATCATAGTTTTCCGGCTTCCACAGACTGCCATCCGGCATCTCAATGGATAAAGGTTTATCATCGAATATCGTAGCTGCTGTAAAGCCTTTCTCTAACGCCGTTGCATAAACAAACGGCTTGATAGACGACCCCGGTTGACGATAGGCTCTGATACTGCGATTAAATTGACTTTGGCCATAATTCTTGCCGCCCATCATCGCCAATATTTCGCCAGTCCTGGGATCCAATGTAATCAGTGCCGCTTCCGGCTGAACCTTTGCTGATACTTTTGGGACAGAAAGCATTGCCCCTTCAGCCTGCCGCTGGCAATTTAAATCAAGCGTGGTGTAAATTTTATAGCCGCCGTAACGCAATTGTTCTTCGGTGAAATTCTCTTTACTGATTAAATATTGCCGGATGTAATCAAGAAAATAGGCGCCAACTGAGGCAACCGCTGCACGATTGACAACGTGTAAACTACGGGCTGAAGCTGCTTTATATTGTGCATTGGATATATATTTGAGTTCCGCCATTCTTCTTAATACTACGTTGCGTCGTTCTTTACACTCTTTAGGATGCCGAAGCGGTGAATAATTTTCGGGGCTCTGAATCATACCGGCGAGCATAGTCGACTCTTCCAAATTCAGGCCGCTGACCGACTTGCCGAAATAATAGCGGGAGGCCGCTTCAACGCCTACATTGCCATGAGCCAAATACACACTATTCAAATAAAGTTCTAAAATCTCTTTCTTCGTATAAACCTTCTCAATCTCCAAAGCATAAGAGATATCTTCGAGCTTCCGGGAAATAGTACGTTCTTGGCTAAGCAAAGCGATTTTGGCCAACTGTTGAGTGATGGTGCTTCCGCCTTCAACCGGACCACCCGGGATAATATCTCGAACAAGGGCCCTGGCCATTCCTCGCAAATCAATCCCTTTATGCTCATAAAACCTGGAATCTTCTATCGCCACCACTGCGTTTTGAAGATTGGCTGGAATTTTATTGATCGGTGTCCAGATACGATTGTAATAATATAGATTTCCAATCAGTTGATTGTTACGGTCGTAAACTGCCGATGCCATACTAATATTTTCTAGTTTTTGCCGCATATCTTTAGTGAGTACCGCGCCATAAACAACGACAGAACAAAATGCGAAAAGAAGACAGCCATATATAAATTTTCGTTTCATCATTTTCATCTCCATCACAACCATTCACGATGTTTGTTGCTTAACCTTTAAACTACTACAGAAATCTTAAATATCCTACCAGTAATACCTGGTAAACTGGAATTTTTTACCCATTTTTGTCCCGCCAAAGCCTATTTCGGTTTATCCTCTGTCATTATCGCCATCAACTTTTTATTTTATCCTCAGTTTAGTTCAGTCTAGCATAGATTGGGCACAATGAATTTTAAAATACAGTTACATTTCAACTCAACGAAAACCCATCTTAGAAGTTCCGGTCAGCCGAAAAACCCAATTATAACAATAAAAACCAAGCCTGTTTCGTAATTTGTGTGATATTTCGCCAATTGTAATTAAAAAAATACAATTTTTATATTTCATTGTTTCACGATAAACAAAATGGACAAGCCTCCAGTTATACCATTTGAAAAAACAACCTATAAAGTATTTCAAAATGAGCAGCTCCAAAGCATATATTGCGAACGGCATTATGAATCATTTTATTGGGATTTATCACATCCGTTTGTGCAGGAGAGATATATTTAAAAATGTCATATTGAATAACTCCCGCCCATAGTATCCTACTATGGAGGAAGTTATCGATGAAAACCCGCCCTAATTTGATGAATTTCTTTTATTTAGTGGGTTCCGGTCTGATCGTTCAATTTGCCGGTTCCATTTATCGTATTTGGCTAGCAAGAAAGATTGGCCCAGAAGGTCTGGGAATCTTGCAAATGATTTACCCGGTATACCGGCTTCTCAGTGGGATTGCCACAATAGGACTACCCTTAGCCCTAACCAAATGGGTAGCGGAATATTTAGCATACAAGCAATACGCTAAAATCACCCTTTTAAAAAATTGGGCTCTGCGCATCGTTTCTGTTTCATCGATCATCATCGCGGCCCTCCTTTACATTACAACCCCCTTCTTGAGTCGAAATGTCTTTACTGATCCTCGTATCCAGGAATCTTTATTCATTGTGGCACTGGCAATCCCCTTTTCCGCAGTATCAGCCATTTTCCGGGGGTATTACCAAGGGTATTCTTTAATGGCTCCCACTGCAACCTCAGAGATTGCCGAACAACTCATTGAAATTACTTCCACTTGCATAGTGGTTGAATTTTTCCTGCAAAATTTGCCCTTTTCGGTATTTGGCGCACCGGTTTTTGGCTTAACCATGGGTGAAGTTACTTGTCTGATCACGCTAATATCGTTTTATAAATACTCCCATAAGCCTCATGTTTCGCCGTTATTGACAGAAACATCCTATGATCTTGAACTCCCGGAGCGGCAAATATTTCGCTATTCCTGGCCAATCCTCCTCAACCAAATTGTAGTGTCCATCAGTTTAGCCAGCGAAGGCATTATTATCCCTAATCTTTTAATGAGTAGCGGTCTTAATGCAGCAGTTAGTACGGGACTCTTTGGAAAGTTAACAGGGATGGCCGAGCCGGTCGCCTATTTTCCTTTAATATTTGCGGCACCCCTTGGTTCCGTGCTGTCACCCCAAGTTAGTTCCGCCTTTAAAACCAAGTCTTTTCAAAAAATCCTTCGAAAAATCTCCCTTTTCTATCTGGTGACAACTTTTTTTTGTTTATTGGCTTTCGGTTTAATTCTGTTTACAGCCGCTCCAATCTCCAAATTCCTTTACCAAGACACCTCTCCGACCCTACTCATTAAAATTCTCGTTATTGGTTTGCCTTTTACAGGGATTGGAATTCTTAATATATCCATACTGGCAGCGGTAGGCGCTACTAAAAAGGTAATGGTCCTTAGTATTTGGGGTGTCGGTTTAAAGACCTTTGCGTTAATTGGTTTGACACCCCTGTTAGGTGTGGTGGGTGCCGCATGGGCAATTAATATTACTCAAATCTTCACTTGCCTTGCGAGTATGCATGAGGTGAGATGTCTCTTGAAGCCACTTTCCGCATCAATTCTCTCCAAATGGCTGAAGCCATACCGCTTCCCATGGCGGCACCTCCAGCGATAAGCGGCTTACTCTGTACATCATTACCGATCCAAACCCCAGCCAATAAATCACCGGTATATCCAATAAACCAGCCATTGGTATTCTGATTAGTGGTCCCGGTTTTTCCGGCTGCGGAAATACCAATATTGGCTCTAATACCGGTACCACGGGTAATAACTCCTTCCATCATCGAAGTTAAAGTGTCTGCTGTCTGCGTTTGAATCACCTGGTGTTGATCCATTTTGCCACTATAAATGAGATGCCCAGTCCGGTCATAAACCCGGTTGATTCCATAAGGAATGGACAGAATCCCACCGTTAGCAAATGAACTATAAGTACCGGTTAGCTCAAGCAAAGTCACACCTTTGGTCAAACCGCCTAAAGCCAATGGAGCCAAACCTTGGTCATTCAAGTCTCCGGATGGAACTAAATTGGTGAGTCCCATTCTACGGGTAACCTGAAAAACAGTCGCCGGACCCAAGCGTTGAACTAATTGCACCGCTATGGTGTTAACGGACTGCTCCAACGCAGTTCTTAGTGTAATGGCACCCCGGTATTTATTATCATAGTTTTGAGGCCGCCAAGTTTTCCCGTTAACAGAAATTTTCAGTGGTTGATCAACCATTTGCTGGTCCGGTGTATAGCCCGATTCTAGGGCCGTAGCATAAACAAAAGGCTTAATGGCGGACCCGGGTTGACGAAATATTTCATATGCTCTGTTGGGTTCAGCTGTGGAAAAATGCCTGCCTCCCACCAACGCCAGAATTTGACCTGTGGTAGGATCAAGAACCACAATAGCTCCTTGGGGTTGAAGCACATCCCAGCGATCAGGGCCCTCGACCGGTAAAATATTAATGGCCCTTTCAGCCTGGGCTTGGATATTGCGGTCCATTGTAGTATAGATTTTTAGGCCCGAACTTCGTAAATAACTTTCATTGTATTGGGTTTGACGTTTTAATTCATTGATGACAAAATCGCCAAAATAAGCGCCGACATAAGTCGTGCCCGGTTCTTTTAGATTATTAATCGGCTCCTGACATAAACGTCTAATTGCATCCGCCTTTAAATAACCATGTTGCCCCATCAATTTGAGTACTAAATTCCGCCGTAGCAAAGCCGCTTTTGGATTCCGATAAGGCGAATAATATTCGGGGCTTTTGGCTAAACCAGCTATCATTGCAGCTTCAGAAGTCCTTAATCTTTGGACTGGCTTACCAAAATATACTTCCGAAGCAGCCTGAACCCCCCAAGAACCATGGCCCAGGTAAATGCTGTTCAAATAAAACTCTAGAATTTGAGCTTTTGTATACTGTTGTTCAATCCGGATCGCATAGGCCATCTCCCAAACTTTACGAAAGATATTTTTCTCTTGCGAAAGGAAGAGGTTTTTTACCAACTGTTGGGTAATAGTGCTTCCTCCTTGCAGTTTATGGCCTTCTTGAATATCCCGGATTAGGGCCCGGCCTATCCCCCTAACATCAATTCCTTTATGTTGATAAAAACGGTAATCTTCAGTAGCTATAAAGGCCTCCGCTAAACTGGGCGGGATTTGGCTAATGGGTGCCCAAAGGCGGGTTTTGGAGTAAAGGGTGGCTACTTCCGCACCATCCCGATCATATATTGTTGAGGCCAATCGACTTTTATTGAGTTCCGCCCTAAGGTCGAGCCTCCAGACAAGCGGATTAAAAAAAATTGCAGTAATAAACACAAAACCGATCAGTAATA